>JACQRL010000101.1 GCA_016206485.1 Planctomycetota bacterium
GAAGGATTACTCGAAGATACAGATTGGGATTTTCTGTTAGGGGTTGAATTTTCGATTTTTGAAGGAGGGCTGACTCAGGCCAGGATGTCTGAAACGTATAGCCTGCTCAGAAAATCTCAGTATGCGTATGATCTCCTTAAGAAAAATATTGGCGCAGAAATATCACAATTGTGGCATCGTTATAATTCATCTTCGGCGGTCATAAAGTCGCTGGAAGAAAGTGTGTCATTATCTAAAGAGAGATATTCTTTACTGGAACTTCAATACAAAAACCAACTTGCTTCTGAGCTGGATCTTAGAAATGCAGATCTGGAGTATCAGGCTGCTGCTGAGCAGTTGAGCTCAGAGCAAATTAATAGAAAACAGATAATTATTCAGTTGCTTGTCAGTATAGGAAAAATTAAGTGAGGTGAGAATGAAAGTTTACAGCGTTCATTGGTTTTGGGTGACTGTGATGATAATAAGTTTGCCCGGGTGTTCGAAGGAGAGTGAGCTTAAGCCAAAGAGCAACAAGACAAAGAGGATACCGACTGTTGTGGCGGAAAAAATCAAATTTGGTAGTTTTACAAAATGGCATAAGACAGTAGGTCAGATTGAACCTTATGAACGAGTTATAATAGCTGCAAGAATTAGTGGAATAGTAAAAAAGGTGAATGTAAATGAAGGAGATCTGGTAAAAAGCGGAGACCTGCTTGCGATTATTGATGACAGGGATGCAAGACTTGCTTTTGAATCTGCCAAGATACAGCTTCAGGGTGCGGAAACTGAATATGAATCAGCAAGAGATGCATATAAAAGATGGGATCCTATTTTTAGGGAAGGAAAAATTTCGAAAGATGAATTTCAACAGTCTGAAACCAGATATAAAGTGGCTGATGCAGCATTCAAGAGGGCAAAGAATAACCTTGAAAATTCTGAAAATAATCTTAATGATTGCACAGTAATTACTCCATCACTAACTACAGAAGGAGGGAATTCTTCAGTTGAATTTATTGTTTTAAAAAGAAAAGTAACAGAAGGGGAATCCGTTTCTGTTGGGAAAGATTTGTTTCATTTAGGTGCGCTCAGAATCACTGGTGAGAATGGAGCGGGCAGTGACGGTAATCAATTTAAAGCCACTTTGCATATCCCTGAAGATTATGTGGATGAAATTTCCAGAAAGACAGACGTTGTGATTAAAGTTTCTGCGATTGATGGAGAATTTAAAGGGACAATTGTAGAGATAGGTGGAGAGCTTTCCGAGATGAGCAGAAGCGCAAAAATTAAGGCTCTTATTTCAGATACAAGTGGGAAACTTCGTACTGGAATGACCTGTGATGCGGTGATAAGAGTCAGAGATTATAATGATGTAATGCTAGTTCCACTTGTTGCTGTCGAGTTTGATTCTGATGGAACTTATCTGTTGGTGGTAAGAGAAAATAAAGTGTATAGAAGTAATGTACATATGCTTGCTCAGGATGAAAAATCAGCAGCGGTTGAATCAGATCAGATAAAAGAAGGCGATTTAATTGTCACAAGAAAAGGCCCCTATTTGGCAGATGGAATGGAGGTTACAGTTATATCAGAATGATAGCAGAAATATCCGCTAAAAGGCCTGTTACAACATTAATGTTTGTTTCCTCACTGCTCATTTTTGGAGTGATCGGTCTGTCTAGGATGGGAGTATCTTTCTTTCCTGAAATAGATTTACCAGCGGTTACGATCACGGCTAAATGGATTGGAGCTGATCCCGAACAGGTTGAAACAAAAATTGCTAGAATTATTGAAAACCAGATTGCTCAGATATCCGGCATAAAACATATTAAGACCAGTATCAGACCTGAATCTTGCACGATTGGTATAGAGTTTGAATTAGACAGGGATATTGACAGCGCAGCAAATGACGTACGAGATAAAGTGTCTGAGGTTATACAGCAGCTTCCCGATGATGCTGATTCCCCCAGAATCGCAAAGCTTGATCTGAATGCAATTCCTATTATGTGGCTTGCGCTCTATGGAGATAGAAAAATTTCTGAACTTACTTATTTAGCTGAAGAAATAGTTCAGCCCATGATCCAGAGAATTGATGGTGTAGGGTATGTACGTATTGGAGGAAACAGGGCAAAGCAGGTTCGTATATGGCTTTATAAGGATAAACTGAAGAAATTCAATCTGAGTGTTGACGAAATAGAGCAGGCGGTATTTTTGCAGTCTTCTGACTCTCCGGCTGGCAAGCTGGAGACAAAAGAGAGAGAACATGCGATCAGACTCAGCGGTCGCCCAAAAACAGCCGTAGATTTTGGAAACATTGTAGTAGCAGAAAAAGAAGGCCCGATTTACCTGTGGCAGCTCGGGTATGTAGAAGATGGAATATCTGATACGATTTCTGTTACTAAATTTATTGATGAGAATGGAAACGAAAACCCGTCAATAGGAGTTGCTGTAGCAGTTCAGAGCAAGTCAAACCAGATAGCCGTTGCCAATGCAGTTAAAAGAGATCTGGCTAATATAAGAAAACACCTTCCGGATAATGTTAATCTTGAAATATCCAATGATAACTCCAGATTTGTGGTTAAGGCAGTAGATGATGTCCAGGATAATCTTATCCAGGCTGCTGTTTTGGCATCTGTTGTTGTTTTATTTTTTTTGAGAAGTTTTCTTTCATTTATAATCTGCGCTCTAAGTATTCCAACATCTATTATTACAACATTTGCTGTTATGTATTTTGCCGGATTTACTCTCAATCAAATAACGCTTTTGGGATTGGCTTTGGCAGTAGGTGAAGTCATTGACGATGCAATTATCGTAATTGAAAATATCTATAGGCGAATGGAACTTGGGGAGGATAGAAAAACTGCAACAATTGCAGGAACAAAAGAGATAATATTTGCTGCGGTTGCATCCACTCTCTCGTTATGTGCGATATTTTTACCTCTGTCTTTTATGGGAGGATTTGTCGGTAAATTTCTTTTCGAATTTGGTCTGACTATGGCGGTCACGATACTTGTTTCGCTCGTGATTGCAGTTACTTTGATTCCCATGCTTTCATACAGAATTTTGAGTACGAGCAGTGGAAACTTTTTTCTTTTCAGGATGTTTGAATATGGCTATGAGAAATTCAGAAAGACCTATGAAAAACTTCTCGTTATATCTTTGAAATACAGATTCACCGTACTCGGTATAACCGTTGTAACAACTATCTTGACGTTTTATTGTGTAAAATTTCTTGGAACTGAGGTCGCACCACAGGAGGATGAAGGAAAATTTTTGATCAGATTTGAAACACCTCAAAACTACTCGATTACTTCAACTGAAAGGGTTGCAGATCAGATAAGACAGGTAGTGAAATCAGCGCCGGAGGTACATCATTTTTTTTCGGCCGCAGGTTTTGGCGGTGGGGGATCAGGATCTTCAAATGCCGGGATAATGTTCGTGTCATTGGTAGAAAGAAAATATCGAAATAGAAATCAATTGACTATAATGGCAGATCTACGTTCGAAATTCGCACAGCAGATATCAGAAGCCATGGTTTTTGTTTCAGCGATAAATCCGCTCATTTCAGCAGGGGCAAGGCAGAGTGGTGATATGGAATTTCTTCTTCAGGGGCCTGATCTTGAAGTGCTAGATAATGTGTCTATCGAAATAATGCAGAAGATGAGACAAACCCCCGGCTTTACTGATGTTGACAGAGACATGCGGGTGGGAAGGCCGGAATATGCGATTGTTCCTGATAAAGAACGCGCATCAAAGTTTGGGGTGCCGTTTGTTAATGTTACCGATGCGGTTTATAAACTCATAACTGGGGATCGTGTCTCTTACTATATAGAAGGCGGAAAAAACTATGATGTTTATATGAAACTTGTTGATCGTGACAGAGCTGATATATCTGCTGTTGAAGGGATTCCTGTTAAATCATTTACAGGAGAAAATATAGATCTTGTTAATTTGGTTGATATCAAACCTTCCACAGGTCCTAATGTTATAAACAGAACAGACAGGCAGAGATCTGTATCAATATCTTCCAATCTTCAGGGAATCCCTCTTGGAACCGCGCTCGAGCATATGGACAAATTTGCGCGAGAATCACTTCCTGAAGGTTATATTTTTGGTCCTACAGGCTCATCTGAAATGCTTGATGAAACGGTATCCAGCCTTACCTTTGCATTTGTCCTTGCAACTATTTTGACTTATATGGTGATGGCATCGCAATTTGAGAGTTTTGTTCAGCCTCTACTGATAATGCTTACTCTTCCGTTGGGGATGATTGGATCGTTTGGAATGCTGCTTGCGTTGTCCTTTCTTATGCCATCCTTGCCAGGCATGACACTGAACATGTTATTTTTAATCGGACTTATTCTTTTGATAGGTCTGGTGACAAAAAACGCGATACTTTTGCTCGATTTTACTAATCAGCTGCGCAATGAGGGCAAGCCTGTTGATGATGCTTTGTTAACTGCTTGTCCAATCAGACTTCGCCCTGTAATGATGACAGCGTTTACGACATTGGCAGGCGCTATTCCATTACTCCTTGGATTTGGAGAGGGTGCTGAATCCCGCCGTTCCATGGCCGTTGCCATATTTGGCGGAATGTTTTCTTCAACATTTCTAACTCTTCTTGTCATACCAGTGCTTTATTCATTGATGTATGATATCCCAAAATTGCTGAAGAAACTGAAACTAATAAAAGTCTAACCAGTTGGTAAATATATACCTTTTGATTTGAATCGTATTTGGATACAATATTTCGATGTCTTATGTTGAAATTAGTCACGATAGCAAAAAATCTAAAGTAGACATCAAGGAAGAAATTTTTGTCGGCCGCGATGATTCCAACCATATAGTTATTCCTGACCCTGTGGTATCGCGTCACCACGCTATTATCAAACTGCAGACATCCGGAGCTGTGACAATAACAGATTTAGCAAGCAACAATGGGACCTTTGTTAATAGCAAGAAGATTGTGACTACAGTTTTGGTGAATGGGGATGTAGTTAAAATTGGTCCTGCTACATTGACCTTAATTTGCGATACAACATCGCCGAAAATTATTAAGACCAATCAGCTGTCGCCGACCGAAGAAACAACCCTTCTCGATGTGGAACAGGCAATCTGGATCACCAAAAAAGCAGGGAGTCCGGTCAATACGCTTGAACAACTTCAGCAGCAAATAAAAGAGTTGCTGGATCCGGATATAATATGTATTGTTCCCAGACATCCTGAGTTAAAAGAGCTTATATACTCCAGAGGGAATCTCAAACAGATAAGAATAAGCCAGTCAATAATAGACAAAACTATCAGGTCAAGAAAAGCTATTCTTTTTAATTACAGCAAAGGTGATAAGACGCAGAGCATACTTTCTGAGCGGATAACTTCTATTATTTCGATTCCGCTGATCTCCAGAGATATTATTGTTGCGATAGTATATATAGATTGCAGAAGCACCGAAAAGAATTTCAAGCCCTCTGATCTCAAATTGACAGTAGATTCTGCGAATATTGCTTCAACAGTTTTAACCTCTCAATTATTTACTGATACAAACTTCGAAAGGGTTAAAAGCCCATACATAATCGGAAAAAGCGAAAAGATTATGAAATGCATTGATCTTGCCCATACTTCCGCAAAAGGGGATTTCATTGTTCTGATAACCGGCGAGACAGGCACGGGAAAGGAACTTATTGCCAGACTTGTTCATTCTGCCGGACGCGGTGTGGATTCTCCTTTTGTCGCGATAAATTGCGCTGCCATACCGGGAACTATTTTTGAAAGCGAGCTTTTTGGCCATGAAGAAGGGGCGTTCACGGGCGCGATGAATACAAGGGTTGGGAAGTTCGAGCTTGCGGGAAATGGAACAATATTTCTGGATGAAATCGCGGAAATACCCCTCGAATTGCAGGCAAAACTTCTGCGCGCTATTGAGCAGAAGGAGTTTTACAGAATAGGAGGAACGCAGCCTATTAAATTTAATGCAAAAATAGTATGCGCAACCAACAGGGATCTTCAGGACGAAGTTTCCAACAAAAGATTCAGGGATGATCTGTATTACAGGGTTTCAGGATTCAAAATTAATCTCCCTTCATTGAGGGAGCGTAAGGAAGATATTCCGTTACTGACATATCATTTCATTGAACAACTTTCTACCCAGATGAATAAAAAGATCACCGGCACAGATAGAGAGCTGCTTGAAAAGTTCATGCAGTATTCATGGCCGGGTAATATACGTGAGCTCAGAAATCTGATTGAGCGTGCTGTAGCCCTTTCTTCGGGTGGAGAACTCAGCGTGAGCCATATACCTGTCGAAGTAAGATCTTTTGAATCTACAACCTCTCTTATTAACACGCTTAATCTCGCCGAAGTAGAGAAAAGAATCATAATGAGGGCTTTGGAAATGGCCAATTACAAAAAATCAGAGGCCCTGAAACTACTCGGCATATCATGGCCCACAC
>JACQRL010000021.1 GCA_016206485.1 Planctomycetota bacterium
AAAGTTTTCAGAAGGGAGAACATTATTTGAATCTCGCTAAAAATGCCCGTGGTCCAGATGCAAGAAATTTTTTTAGAAAATATTTGAACGAGTCGATAAAGGAGTTTTCATCCGCAATTAAAACGGATGAAATGTTTGCTGATGCGTATATTAAGAGAGGTGTCGCGAATTTTGTACTGAGTAATTATGGAAATGCCTATTCTGACTTTTCTAATGCGGTAAAAATAGAGCTTGGTTTAATTGATGGCTACTTTATGCGAATAATGTCAGTTTGCTCTGCATTCATGTCATTTGATGAAATGGATAAGTATGGAGATTATTTAACGACAACTAAAAATGATTTGGATGAGCTGATAAGAATTGATTCAACCTCTGCAAAGACTATCTGTGCAAAGGCAGCTCTGAAGTTATTGAAAGACAACAGGGATGATGAATACAATGATATATTGGCATTATTTAAAGATGCAGTCAGAAAAGATCAAACGCTCCCATACGTCTATTTTATTAGAGCAGCGTTTCATTATAGATTATTTAAATCCGAAAATAATGAGGATAGAAAGGCGGAGTATGGCAAGAAAGTTTTGTTCGATCTAGATATATTTATGCAATATGAGTATAACAAGCCTGAATGTTATGAATTGTGCACGGATGTTTCACTTGATTTGAAGGATTATGAGCGTGCTTTTCAGTTTAATAAGGAGGCTCGTACTTTACTGCCTCAAAATTTGTATTATAAGGTCGTTAGTGGATATATATTGTCAAAGATGAACCAATTAAGGGATGCCGAGCGTATTCTTCATGATGTATCAAGTGTTGATATTTTGGATTTTGAAAATAAATCATATATGACTTCACGATTTTTCCTGATGAGGGGAAGGCTTAATAATGTTTTTTTCCGTAAAGAAAAGGCTAAAAAGGATTTTGACAGCGCATTAGCAAAAGCTCCATCGCTTTATAAAAAATTGTTAGAAATTGAAATTGCCAAGGAAAATTGAGATTGTTTCAATTACTTTATGACAAATATTGATACCCAGATTGGTGGCAGTAAGCGAAATTTTCCTAAAACCAGCTGGACCCTGATATTAAATGCCAAGGATAAAAATGGCGAAAATTATAAAGAGAGTTTGGAGTATCTTGTATCGTCTTATTGGAAACCTGTTTATACCTATATGAGGATAGTTTGGCATATGTCTAATGAAGACGCGAAAGACCTGACTCAAGAATTCTTTGCCAATTTTATTGAAAGTGAGGCGTTGAAGACTCTTAGGACGGATAAAGCTAAATTCAGAACGTTTGTTATTGTCGTTTTGAAGCATTTCTTGCTAAATAAGAAAAGAAGCGAATTTTCACAGAAAAGAGGGGGAGGACAGGTCAAATTCAGCTTTGATGATGTTGAAGTTCAGCCTGAAGATCCGAAGTCCAGTGAACCTTCAGATATTTTCGAACGAGAATGGGCAAAGACTGTTATAGAGAATTCTCTTAATATTTTGAAGAGGACTCTGGATGAGGAGGGGAAAGGTTCTCATTACAAAGTATTGGAAATTTACACAAATCGTGACGATGCGAATCCTCAGACATATTCATCAGTCGCATTGGAGCTGGGATTGAAAAAGTCTGATGTGAGAAACTATCTGGTTTATACAAGGGATAAGTTGAGATTAATAATGACAAATGAAATCTCTAAATACGTTGCTGACAGTTCCCAAGTTCAAGAAGAACTTCTGTATATAATGAGAGTAATCACAGTTGGATTCAAATCAAGCAGGTAGGGAACAGCGATGGCAGATGAAAGTAAACTTCTGAATTTTCTTGTCAAAAAGGGTATAATCCGCAGCGAACAGGTGGATGAAGTGTTGAAAGAATATCATAAGTATGAAGAAAATGGACAGTCAGGGATTAATATTTCGCAGGTGTTAATCAACAAGGGGTATGTTTCTTTCGAGCAGCTCAATGAGCAGCTTTTGAAACTAGATGAGGATATAAAGCAGACGTTCAAAGAGCATGAGAAATATAGGATTATTGAAAAGATAGGAGAAGGAGGCATGGGAATCGTATACAAGGCACTTGATACGCAATTGAACAGAAATGCAGCATTGAAATTTCTTGATAAAATTTCAGGAGAGAGACTCAAAAGATTTCTCAATGAAGCAGAGATAATATCAAAACTTACTCATCCGAATATCGTTCCGGTTTATGATATAGGTTCGTTAGATGAGCAATATTACATATCTATGCAGTATGTAGATGGAAAGACTCTTGATCACTTTATAGGAAAATCCAGCGAAAAAGAATTTGTTGAGATTATTCTTAAAGTGTGCGATGCACTTAAATATGCGCATCTTAAAGGAGTGATCCACAGGGATATTAAACCGCAGAATATAATTGTAGCAGACAATAAGTCTGTATATGTAACTGATTTTGGTCTTGCCAAACATAGTGATAATGATTTGACTGTTACGGGGGAGATGCTCGGAACTCCTGCATTTATGTCTCCTGAGCAATGTTTGGGAAAGAATGTCGATGTTCGTAGCGATATCTATTCGCTTGGAATAACACTTTACAACTGTTTTGTTGGGAGGCTTCCATTTGATGGAGATAGCACTGGTGCAGTGATTATCAAAATAATTGAAGGCAAGGCTATACCTATAAAGAGTATTAATTCCAAGATCCATAAAGATTTACAGCTGATTGTGGAAAAATGCATATTTTTAGACCCGAAACTCAGATATCAATCAGTTGGAGAATTAGAAGACGATTTAAAAAGATTTTTAAATGGAGAACGTGTTAGGGTGAAAGGACTTCCCTTCTGGTATGTATTGATCAGAAAGGCAAAAAAGTACAGAATTCATGCAATAATTGGTCTAATCATTGTAATTTTGTCTCTATTGTATGCATTTAGTCTTTATAGTATTTCTCGAAAGGAAAAGCTATCTAAAGAATTAATGTATAAGGGTTTACAACACAGGGCTAATAAACAGTATGGCGAGGCTGTAAAACTTCTGAAAGATGCTGTTGAAAGTTGCCCTACAAACTTTGAAGCGCATTATGCGTTGGCATCTATTCTATTTGATGAAGACAAATATGATGAAGCAGTAATCAGCCTTAATGAAGTTATAAAACTTAATCCGGATTTTGCAGCGAGCTATTATCTGCTAGGGGCTTCATATTATAAATTGAATAGATCAAAAGAGGCAGAAACTGAGCTCCTTAAAGCGCTCAAATTAAACTCGAATCACGCTAATTCATATCATTGTTTAGGCAATGTATATATTAAATTGGGATTATATGAGGAGAGCATTGTAAGTTTAAAAAAGGGTTCCCAGCTTGATCGTGGAAATCCGGAGATTATTAATTCATTGGGAGTCGCTTTTAAGTCAAAAAATAATTTTGATGAAGCTTTGAAGTATTTTGCTGCTGCTGTGAAAATAAGTCCTGATGTAGCGCTTTTTCATAAAAATCTTGGATTAGTTTACTTACAGATGGGTAATGCGAATGACGCAGTAATTTCGTTAAATAGGGCGATTAGATTGGATCCGAAAGACTACTCTACAGTTTATCAGGCCGGTATTGCACATGTTCAATTGAACAATAAAGAACTGGCGATTGAGCAATATAAATCTCTTATCAAAACAGATGGGGAACTTGCCAGAAAGCTGAGATCCATCATTGATGATGCATTTAAAAAAAATGAACGGTTTTGATCCTACAGTTTTATCGAGAGTAAGTGCTTTAGCTCATCTTCTATATCTTCTTTATTTATAACGTATTTTGATATTTCTTTTC
>JACQRL010000113.1 GCA_016206485.1 Planctomycetota bacterium
AATCTACAGGATCCACCTTCTGCCACTTCATAAATTCCTCTTTGGAACGATACCCACAATCAAAATCTTCGTTAACTCCAACGTGTTCCAAATATCTGTAATATTTTAAATAAAGGAAAGCCGGTCTTTGTGTGTTTTTACTTACTTCTATCGCATTACAAGTTAACTCATAGACAATCTCTACATCTGTAGTTTCTGAACTAAAAACATTACAATTGAATTTGGCAACTATATCACAAATGGAATTATAACCATGTCTGACAGAAGGTGGGTAATGAACCGCAAAGCCATTATCCTCACAAACAAACAAAACTGGTATATTCATAAGGCAGGCAAAGTTTAAACTCTCCCAAAAAACACCTTCGTCAATGGCACCGTCTCCAAAAAACACAGCTGCCATCTTATTATTCTTATTTTGTTTATTTGAAAAAGCGGTACCAACAGCAATTGGAATGGTACCCGCTACAATCGCTGAAGTGCCTAAAAAACCATTTTCTGGCGCTGATAAATGCATTGAACCGCCCTTCCCTTTTGCAAGGCCGGTTTTTTTCCCGTACATTTCAGCAAAAAATTTATCTGTTTCTCCCGTTTTAGCTAAATAGATTGCATGACTCCGATATGAACCGAAGATTTGACCTTGCTCTCCGAGGGCATGACAAACTCCTGCTGCAATCGCTTCTTCTCCAACAGACATATGCATAGGTGTTTTCATATCATTTTCATGATAATGAACACGAATTTTTTCTTCCGCCTTTCTAATCAAATATACTTTTTTGTAAAGTTCGATGTTTAAATCAAACCATTTATTGCCAAATTCAGTCATGTATTTTCCCACCAAAATTTTTATGCCGGTTTATTTTACAACTGTTAGTGCCTTCCACTCACACCGTTTTAATTCTTCTCTCCAAAAGGACAACATATCACGTAATGTCCTTTCCAGAGGAATCGTTGGTTGCCATCCTGTTTCCTTTTCGAATTTATCTATGCAGGGTATTTGCAATGTTACATCTGAAGGCCTCAGGAGCTGGGGATCAACCCTGATTTCAAATTTTGTTTTGGAAAAAGACAGCAATATTTCCAATGCCTCACCAATGGTTGTCGTGCGACTTCCACCTATATTATATACTTCGCCAGGTTTACATTTATTTACCAGAATCCAGTATGCCCCTACAGCATCTCTTACATCACAAAATGTTCGCACTGATTTTAAATTTCCCACCCGGATGACAGGTTCTGTTAATCCCAATTCTCCTGCGGCGGCTTGCTTGGCAAAAAATGACATCGCAAAGACATCTCCTCTACGAGGTCCTGTGTGGGTAAACATCCTAGTGCGTATAGTTTTTATACCACAAGAAAGCCAATATTGTAATGCAACCATGTCCTCACCTACTTTACTTACTGCGTAAGGAGACGCAGGTCTGAAAGGACATGTCTCTTTAATTGGCACATCTGCTTCAGTTACCTGTCCATAAACCTCTGATGATGAACAAACATGAATAACTGGGCTAATTTCCACAATTCTAACCGCCTCGAGTAAATTTGTTGTACCAATCACATTTGACCAGAGCGTTTGTATTGGTGAATTGAAACTCGTTAATACATAACTTTGAGCTGCCAAATGAAAAATAATATCTGGTTTAATCACCTTAAAATGCCGAATTAATGCGCTCAAATCACAGAGGTCTGCATCAAGGAGTGTAACTTTATTATAAATTTTCTCCAGATTATCTCTTGGACTTCTCCATCTGCACAGCCCATATATCTCATGTCCTTCGTTCAAATTAAGAATATATTCCGCAAGATGGCTTCCAACAAAACCTGTTATACCTGTAATCAATAATTTCATAATTTACTCAACCCATAAAAACTTCACGAAAAGTTTTCTTACGAAATAAAATAATCATGCGAATATTGAAAATTTCTTATAATACTCTTCATATCATCTTCCATTTCTTGTATTGCGACTTGGGGCATAAAATTTTTTTCATAGGTCATACGCGCATTATATTCAATTTTTTTTCTAAGTTGTTTATCATTCAAAGCCATAATTATAAGTTCTGGTATTTCCTGAACACTATTCGCTATGAGACAATTTTCCATATGATTTAACTCTGGACGCCCATCTTTTTCAAATATTGTTGTAACAATACAACAACCATAAGACAATCCCACGATAATTCTTGATCTAATACCAAGGTTAATAGGTGTTGGGACCAGCAATATATCTGCTGACAAGAAATCTTCCTTTATATCATTAACATAACCACGCAATATTATTGATGGATGATTAAGTCCTTTCTTATATTCAGGCGGGATAGTAACCCTGCCAATCAAATGAATTTCGTATGTATCTTTTCCAAGTTTTTCATCAATACGAAGTAATATATTATCAGTAAGAATTTTATAATGTAAGTATGTAGGGGTACTTACCTTTCCTATCATAATTATTTTAGTTTTTTTGTTTTTTGCTTGTGCTCTTTCCTTCAGCTCTTTCCAATCCTTTCCTATAGTATCTATATACGGTGATTTATAATATTTACAGCCAGAAGCTCCAAGCTTCCTAAATGTTTCAACATAATTAATAGCAACCTGCCCATAAACCTGACATTCAGTATAAACCTTAATTATTTGTTTTAAAACCCGATGCGAATTAACCAAATTTACAAAATACTTACAGTATTTACGCAAGAATCCAACGCCACCCATAAAACTAGTGCCGTATCGTAACATACCAAGAATAAGTATAAAAGGATCTTCACATATAGGGGCAATCCTCGGAACTGTTTTGATGCCCTGTGTAACACAAATTGCAGGCAAACCAAAAGCAACAATTATATGAGGACGTAATTTATCTATACATTTTTCTATAACATTACTTATTTCTTGCTTATAAACCACGGTATGATAATAGTCTTTTATTTTGGGATTTAATATCCTCAACAATCTTAAGCGTTTAGGACGCACGGGTGCAACATTATAAAGAGATACAACTCTAACTCCTATCGAAGATAAGTTTTTTATGTGTTCGTCGCGGTATTCGGATTCCCAACCAGGTGGATTTACTATTGCAGTTACTTTGTGACCGGCACTCAAAAAATACTGAATCATAGCCCAGCCATGAATACAAGAACCACTTTCACCATTAAATGGTATCTCTTCGCCAACAAAAAAAATATGCACAGAATCACAACCTCATGGATAACTTAGAAAAGTAAATAAATCTTCTCTGAAACACTTTGAACAACGATATACATACACCAAAAATATTTTTACTATGCAGAAATTCCCATTTTTTTGGAATTATCCATTCTTTTAGGATTTTTCGCTTTTCAGGCAAGGATATATTTTCAACATAACCAAATTCTTTTGCATAATTGTAAGTCAAATAAACAATTAAATCGCGCTCACATGGAGATAAAAATTCGTCATACTTGAAAATGTTTTTCATATTTGAAACAACTTCTACTGGTGTTTCAACACCAACTTGACCAACATTCACAGGTAGTTTTTTGATAATCTTCCCTCCCAATACTGTTTGTTTTGTTGGACTTTCTGGCATTGGAAGTCCCAACCAGGAACAAATAGACTTTATAGTATCTAAAGGGGTTCGAGTCAAATCCTCAAATCGGACAACATAATGATTTTCTAAGTCTTTTCTGTCTAAAATATTTCTTGCATGAATAATCCATCGCTTATTTATCATAGTATTTAAACTATCCCCACCTAAATGCCATAAAGGTTTTCTTGCCGGACAAGTTTTTTGGCGTGTCGCTCTTATTAATGAGGCATATACATCAATAGGGTTCCTGATTATATGTATAAATTTCATATCAGGAAAAATTTCTTCATAGTAGCGAATATAAGGAACCTCTATCGTTTTAAACATATAAGTAGTAACAGCCTTGTTATTATTTATCCAATCCGACATAACCTTTAAGAATAACACAATAAAATCACGTACATTGTATTCTGACTTGGAGGTTAAAGCCTGAAGAGGATTCACTTCCAAATTTATACTGATATCTTCTTCTAATTTAGCCACATAGTCTGATAA
>JACQRL010000104.1 GCA_016206485.1 Planctomycetota bacterium
ATATAACTTCATAACCGTCAATCGCTCCGCTGCTGGTTTTAGTTGATTGGAACCCATGTCTTGGAATGTTCTCCCATAACAGCATCTGTACGTAATCAACTGTTGAACCTATGGAATCGAACGTTCTTTCATACTTACCCGTACAATAATGTCCATCAACCAAAAGGTTGGTAAATTTATACTGGCGTTTCAGGCCGTCAGGATCTGGGATCAATTTAACACAGACAATAAAAATAATAAGAAGCAGGGCAAAAAGAAGCGGGAGGAATATAACAAATTTCCTGTCCTTGGCCCAGTACCATCCATCCTTGATTATTGCCCAGTAGCTATTCATCTTTCACCAATTCGATAAACAGATCTTCCAGCGATCCGCGTTTTTCGTTAACACTGCGCAAAGGTATCTCATTTGAAGTAAAAAGTTTCAATACTTCATTTAATTTGATTCCATTCTGGAGTGTGAATTCCAGCTTATTTTGCCCGAACTCAATATTTACTGTCAATTTTTGCAGATCAGGTTTTAAAGTCTCGATACTCCCATCGTAGGCAATCTCGTAAATATTCCCTTTAACAAGCATCTTTTCGATATTACCCTGCATAACAACCTTTCCTTTGTTCAAAATTATCACATTATCGCAAGTTTTCTCTACCTCGCTTAACAAATGAGAATTAACGAAAATAGTTTTTCCGGATCGCTTCAATTCCATTATGAAATCCCTTATTTCTTTCCTGCCTACCGGATCGACTCCATCTGTCGGCTCATCAAGAAAGATTATCTTCGGACCTGCAATCACGGCGCTTGCTATGCCGACACGCTGTCTCATGCCTTTCGAAAATTTTCTGATCTTTACATCCGCCCATTCCCTCATTTTTACTCTTTCCAGTATTTCGTCGATGCGCCTCCTGCGCTCAGATCTTGCGAATCCAAAAAATGTCAGCGTTACGTCTAAAAATGATCTTGGAGTATGATATTCAGGCAAGTTATGGCTTTCAGGCAGATATCCTATAGAAAGTCTTGAACTTGAACTGCTGCTGGAAATACCATTTATGAAGGTAGAGCCATCGGTTGGCCGGCAAAGTCCCATTATTATTTTTATCAGTGTAGTTTTGCCTGCGCCATTCGGGCCAAGAACTCCGAAGCTTATAGGGTCATTAATTGTAAAGTCAATAGAGTCCAATGCATGTATCTTTCTCCCATAATATTTCGTGAGATTGCTGACCTGAATTATGCTCATATAAAACAGTTCGAATAGTCTAAAGAGTCTGACTGATCTGACAAGTCAAATAAGTAAGGCGGGTTCATACACAAGAAACGCCTTTAAAGAAATTATTGTTACATTATTCTACAAGCAGCAGTAAAAACTTAGTTCCGGTTGTTTAGTATACACGCGTTTTTGTATTTCGTTTTTTAATAGTTCGTGAGATCTCCTCTACAAATTTACGATTATTTTCGGTTGAAAACTTTAATGCTTTATCAAGATCCTCGTCTGCTTTATCAAAATTTCCTAAAAAACGCCATAATTGCGCCCTTCTGATATAAAAATACAAAGTTATGGAGGGATCTTTCAGTTTATCCTCGAAAGCGGTACTTTCATCGAGCAGTTTCAATACGAGTTTCTTTTTGTTTTCTTTTGGAGAATAGCTTATGAGCACAGCCTTATTTATAAGAAAAAATGGATTATCCGGAGCAATCATCCTGCACACATCGATATTCTCAATTACTTTATCAAAATCCCGATCCGCAAAATAAATCGACGCTAAACTTTGGTAAAAACTCGCGTAATTAGGATCAATATCAATGGCTTTATTTACCAGATCAATTAAGTGATCTCTCTTATCCTTTCTAATAGCGCTATCATTAAAATAACTTGCATTTAATGATAATGCCAGCCTCAAAATGTAACTATATATAAAACTGGGGTCATCTTTGATAGCATCATCCAGTGTTTTTTCCAAGAATTCAATTTTTCGTGCGCTTAATCCCTGTACTTTCCCATCTACAACATCACGCTCGGATATCACTTGCAGTACTTCAATACACTTAAGTTTTGACGTGACAACATTAAAACTTTTTAAGTTCTCGCAATCTGACAGCATAATATCTCTGTATTGAGACATATTCATCACGAGACTGCGGTGCATTTCAAAAAAATGGCTTAAAAGTCTCATGAAATAGGCATCACTAAACTGCGGATTAAATTCAATAGCCCTGCTGAAATCTGTTGCTGCCAACATGAAATTGCTTGTCCTGAATAATATTTCTCCCCTGTAAAAGAATGCCTCAGCGTATTCGTCATACAGATCAACTGCCTTGGAAAACTCATAAAGCGCTGTTTTAAAATGTTCAGCAACCTTTTTTCTGTCATCGGGGCTCCTCGTATATTTCGCCCTGTTCAAAAATGATATTCCTTTTTCATAATGAGGTGTCGCGAGTTGTTTTTTCGCCAAAGCAGTCTTCAACGCCTCCTGCATCCCTGCATTTTTTGCAGACTCCTCTGTATATTTTATATATGGAACCGCAAAGGGAATCAAGACTCCAACTGATATCACTCCGGCGACAAGATACATCCAATTTCTCTGCAACTTTTTCATCGATATATATGCAATAGATGGGCCCCTCGCATTAACAGGTTCATTTTGCAGGAATCTGTCTATATCATTCTTCAGCTCAACTGCCGTTTGATACCTTAAATCCGGCTCTTTAAACATGCATTTCTGTATTATCACGCTCAGGTCCCGATGGACCTTTCGATCCATCTTGCATGCGGAAACAGGATCAAAAATGATAACATTATTCATGATCTCTATTGAGCTGTTGCACGGATAAGGAGCGATTCCTGTAACACAGCTGTATAATGTCGCCCCAATAGAATATATATCTGATCTGAAATCAATATGCTGACCTTTGGCCTGTTCAGGAGACATATACATCGGAGTCCCTATCACATCACCTGTCATGGTTATATTTGAGTCTGAATCAAGATGCTTTGCTATGCCGAAATCCATCACATATACTCTTGAATCAAGATCCACAATTATATTTGAAGGTTTGATATCCCTGTGAATTATATTGCAGCTGTGAGCATAGCTTACAGCATCGCAAACATTCTTTATAATATGCGTAAAATCTTTCGCAGACAATTTACCAGTCTTATCTCTCAATGTCTCGCCATTTATGTACTGCATCGCAATATAACTGACATTCTTATGTGTTCCTATTTCGTAAATGGGAACAATATTCGGATGGGATAATTTCGCGATCATCTCGGCTTCTGAACGAAATCTTTTTAATGCATCCTCTGAAACCTTTTCCAGAAACTTTATGGCAACATATCTTTTCAGAGACGGTTCATATGCTTTATAGACGACTCCCATCCCTCCCTGTCCAAGCTTCGTTACGAGAATATATTTGTCAGCAATATAATCTTTATCATCAAAAATCTCATTAAGGTAAGCAGTAGTACTTTTCGTTGACTCATCTTCTTGCCTCAAAATTTCAACAATCTGCTCAATTGTGACAAGTCCTTTGTTTACTAATCTCCTGCTAACTGTTTTTTCCTTTACTGCCTGGTCCTCAGAGACTATTTTCTCTGAATTTATTTCTTCAAGCAGCTTTTCATCTATGACACCTTTTTCTATCAAAATCCGGCTCAAATCTTTATCCTGCATATATAGTATCCAAATTAATTTTAATATAGGTCAGCAAGGCATTCAACAGTCCTGGAATTTAATTTCTTCTTGCTAGCTACTGTCTACTATCTACTATCTACTTTTACGGGCACTTAGCTCAATGGCGGAGCGTCTGGATCACACCCAGAAGGTTGTGGGTTCGAGTCCCGCAGTGCCCATTTCCAATTCAAATTTCAAAGTTATAAGTGATCTTTCGTAAAATTCTTGTAGATCACTGATTACACGGAGAAAACGCCAGATTACTCAGATAAAGAAATATAGCTTGATTCCTATATCTGTGCCATCAAT
>JACQRL010000105.1 GCA_016206485.1 Planctomycetota bacterium
ATCAAAAGCAAATCAGTTCAAACCGGAGTAGAAATCTACGGATGCAATCTAGGATGCAGGTTCTGCAAAATATGCGCTTCAAATTATAAATACAAAAGCCCAAATAGTAATGGAGACCTGACAAAGAGAAACTAACATCAAAAGTTTGTCTTGGTTCGAATCCAAGCCGGGCAACCACTTAATTTTAAAATTTCAAGTTTAAGATTTAAAATTCGATATGGTTAGTATATTCGCGACAGTTTTTAACGTCCTTATGCTAATCTTTCAAAATCTGTGAAATCAGCGGCCATCAAAAATTTTCATGATAAGGTCAGGTATAACTTTGATATTATTATAGGTCAGCAACAAACTCTTCTACAGTAAGACCGGCTTTGGAAATTAAACTTCGTAAAGTACCACGTGCGATCTCTCTATGGTTCGGTATAGACAATGTTGCTATGTTTCCCGTTTTAACAAGTATTATGTGACTGCCTTTTTGTCTGACAACACGCCAGCCAGACCTTTCAAATGCTTTGATGGCTTCGTGAGGTTTAAGAAGCGGGACCTGAGGCATTAAACATTTACGCTTATTTCACGTGTTCCGACAGTCAAGGGCAGCCCCTGTTCTTTACGAACTTCTATGCATTCCCTTATAGCATCCTTAATATTGTCAAGCGCTTTCTCTTCAGTTTGTCCCTGACTTACACAGCCGGGAATTACAGGACATTCCGCAATAAACATTCCATCTTCATCTTGAAAAAGAATGATATTGAATCTCATAAAATTATTATATCCTTGACCAATCCATATTACAAACTTATTTATAGTTCAGTTTAATTTCAATCTACCAAACTGATTTATTTAAAGCAAATACCGCTTTGAGGATTCTATCTATCGTCATAGCCGGGCAACTACTTAATTTTAAAATTTAAAGTTTAAGATTTAAAATTCGATATGGTTGGTATATCCGCGACAGTTTTTAACGTCCTTATGCTAACCTTTCAAAATCTGTGAAATCAGCGGCCGTCAAAAAGCACTCGACACAACCTGCTGCAAACGAACGCAGAGAGCCGAGCGATCCCTCATAGACCTTTCAACAGGTGCGCCAAGCCATTCAGATTTAAATCTGCTCAGGTATATAATAGACAGGAAATATATTACCACATATTTTATGATACAACATCACCACTTCTAGAATTTGGAGTCCCTTCATCTTGATCAGGTTTTATCACAGTATATGAGTCTACCTCTCCATCCAGTAGCACTACTATAATAATGCGGTCAGGCTCTCTTGAAACTCTTATTACAAGACCCCCACAATCCATAACAATTTGCACAGTATTACTATTTCTCGAGTAGGTCACAGAACTCGTATGACCAGTTTGACCCGGACACGGATTTGATACTCTTCCGTCAATTATTCGACCGTCAGAATAACTTACTGAAATTATCAGCAAGTTACCCTCTGCTGTAACACTAATTTGCGTTGGGGATGGAATAGGCGCAGGTATTACAATAACAGAAAAAGAGCTTAAATCAACCCAAAGAATGTTTGCAAGCACTAAACTCACCAACATTTTCAAATTTTTCATATCTAACCTCCATAAAAATATTTTATCGCCACAAGCCAATATTACCAGGCCAGTTCATGAACAAAGTGTTTACAGAATATATCTGTATAGAAACACTATCCATCAAATCTGGACACAGAAGGAGCACCTTACGTGACACCAAGATAGGCTCCTGTTGCCTCTATTATCCTCACACTCCAGAACAATCATAACATCGATGTCACGACACATCCTTCCATATCCATCTGGATACATCTGACCAATAAAAATATACACGTAAACAATCCTGTAGTCTTTACAGGGGATCGGGCAGTCTCTAAAGATGTTGTTAATATCACATTGCGGCAACAACGAAAAAGAATTTAGCATACTGACAATACTCTGAATCATTTCTGCATTCGACCCACCTGAAAAATGCATTACCTCAGAGTAATTCTCTGCAGAAAAATAGATATTAGGATCAGAAATATCCAAAAGATCGGATGCCTCAGCAAATCGACCATTTTTATCAAAGAGCGGGAAAAGAACGATTGTCATAAAAAGACACGACATTTTGACGAACTGTTTCATACCTCTCTCCAAAAAAACAGATATTGTTATTTGTCAAAGAACGGTAACTATTATATATTAAGCAACCTTCTAAGACTTTTCTTTAAATCTTGCGGCGAAATTTTATCGTGGAAACAAAATCTTTAACAAATTATTGGTCGATCCGTCACGAAAACGCGAAATAAAGGCATTAAGCCTTCAAAATAATCCTATTTGAATTCCTTCGCAATTTCTCAAATAATTTCATGGTCTGGTGGCAGACAAGGAGAAAATTCGCGAATGTCTTTTAAATAACGAGCAGTACACCAGAAATCACATATAACGTGCTGGGTTAGCTGAAATAACGCCTATTCCGCTGATTCCTTTTTTGTGAACGAGTATCGCCATTATGTGAAAAATGTTGCTATGTGTGATGTTATGAGAAAAGGCTGTCTCACCCTGCGTATGGCAAGATTAATAATATTTTATACCCTGTTAATAACTATCTCTGCCATTAACTGCAAGAAAGGTGGTCACGATTCTAATGAAACTGCTGATAATAGCAGCTCAAATATCGAAGCTGACGGACCCAGTCAAACTCACAAAGAAACTATTCCTTTTTTTCTCATCGATTGCTATAGAGACGGTAAACCCGATGTCGACCCAAATCATGATTCACCTGAAATATACCTAAGCAAAGGTAACGGTCCCTTTGAGCAGGTAGTTCCCGATAAGCACTTTCCAGGCAATATGGATATATCTGCGGATGGGAAATATATAGCTTATAACAAAAGCAAGTCTCCAGACTCAACTGACACAAGCGGCGAAATATATGTTATGCGATTAAGCGATAAGAAAGAGTTCCGTATAACAAACAATAATACCAAAGACGACAACCCCAGCTTTATAAATGACAGTACCGGGAAACCAAAATGGATTTTATGGTTTGGTGAACGAGGTACTCCAGCCATTGCTAACTTCTATGTAAAACAGATTGATGGGACAGGATCAGAAGTCAACATAACCCCAGAATCAGATCGTGATACAAATCAATGGGATCCTGAAATTTCCCCCGATTCAAAGCTTATAGCTTATAATTACGAGATGAAACCATATGGTGGCTGTGCTACAACTATTAGGGTTGGAGAGCTTATAAAGACTGACAATGGTGTTACTGGGATTAAAAATATCCGCACTGTTTCGGATACTACCGCGATTGCCAAAGCAGACCTGGCATTTAACCCCTCATCTACAAAAGTGCTATATGAAATTTGGGACAGAGATGTTTCGAAGACAGGAGAATGCTGGTTATCGGATGGGTTTAAAGATGGAGTTCAACATTTATGGAAGATTGAGATGGTTGGTATAAACGGCGAAGGAAGAAAAATAGTTTATTCGCACGGTCAAGGTGATCCGGTTGTTATCACACCGGTATGGCTGGACGAAGAAAGCTTCTTAGTGTATGCCGGTTTTATCAGCAACCCTGCATCTACAGGTGTCTTTTCCAGAACTCTAAAGATTTCTATATCTAACGGAATGAGCGAACACTACAGGGAAAATGAAACAGTAAATTGTACATATTTTGATTATGTCCGTGTCACTCAATAAGTGAGGTTTCGTAATCTTAACTAGTAAAATCGCCGAAACCTCACAGAGCAGTCGAACAGCTTATCATTAGAACAATTTAAATACAATGGGCCTGTCCCTTACAACTGGACACGGTATTAGGCGGAGGTAACGTATGAAATGTAAGGTGACCTTACCCCTTTTTCTGGACCGTTGCAATGTCGTGTTTTTGTCATTTTTTTATGTAAAAACCAACTTTTACGCAAAACTCTTTAGTGCATTTTTAATACAATGCAAAAAACGCTATAATTTGACCAATATTTGTAATACGATTCTATCTAGGTAGAACCAAAAATATACACACTTGTAACCGTGGTTGATTAATGTAACATGAAATCAACAGTAACAGGCAAGTCGTAAAATGGACAGGAAAAACCTTATAGACAAGCTTATAGAAAAACAGCTGCTTTCCAAGGAGCAGTCAGAGGATCTCATAAAATCAATACAGGGTGCTACTGATGACAATAAAGACAAGGCAATACTAGGAACAATAATAGAAAAAGGTTATGGGACATTAAACAACCTGCTGGATGTGCTAGAAGACGACAAGCAGCTTGCCGACCTTTTTCCACCCGAAGTCCAGGAAAAAATGAAGGATAAAAACCGAATCCTCGGCAAATATGTTCTTATCAATGAGATCGGTACAGGGGGATGCGGAGTAGTTCACAAGTCATATGATACCGTACTAAGACGTTTCGTCGCCTTGAAAGTTCTGGACAGAACATCTGAAGATGCAATGAAAAGATTCCAGAGAGAGGCGGAAATAATAGCAAGACTTGCACATCCAAACATAGTTCCGATTTATGACATAGGAAATCAAAACGGAAAGTGTTACATCTCGATGCAATACCTTCAAGGCAAAACAATGGATAAGCTGCATAACATGTTGGCAATAAAAGATTGTGTGGAGATCATAAAACTGGTTTGCCTTGCAATCGAACACGCGCACAAAGCAGGAATTATCCATAGAGACATCAAACCGCAGAATATATTTATCGATAACACAAAAAATGTATTTGTCGTAGACTTTGGAGTTGCAAAGCTTGTCGAATCAGATGTCACAATGACCGGGACGCTTCTCGGAACACCGATGTACATGTCTCCGGAACAGGCAAATGGAAAGGAGGTCGATGAGAGAAGCGACATCTATTCAATAGGAGCAACACTCTATCACTGCACAACTAAAGAGCTCCCATTTACCGGTACTACAGCTGTTGATATTATAACAAAGGTAATAGATGTAGATCCACAACCACCGCGAAAGATGAATCCAAAAATCAGCAGAGATTTGGAGACAATAATCCAAAAATGCATGTTCAAAGATCCAAAACTTAGATATAAAAGTACAAATGAACTCGGTGATGACCTCGAAAGATATCTTCAAGGAGAGGCAATAACTGCCAGAGGTCCATCAGTTTATTATAGACTACAAAAGAAACTGAAAAAACATCGCGTGATTGTTATAGCATCTGCATTAATTGCAATTATTATAGTGCCAGTCTTAATTCATCTATACAACAAATCACGCATAGCAGAGATAGAACGCATATCTACAGAACTCGCTCGCAGCCACCTTTATGACGCAGAGCAACATCAAAAAAATAATGATATCGATGCAGCAATAAAATCATGTCTTCAGGCACTTGAAGCCAAACCTGATGAAATCAATGCCATGACAACTTTAGCGGTTATGTACCACTACAAAGGTCAATATGAAAAAGCAATAGAGCAATTCGAAAAAGTACTGAAAATTAAACCTGACCACGCCAAAGCTCTCTATGAAATGGGACAAAGCTATAGAAAAATAAAAAAAGATGACAAAGCACTTGAACTTATGGATAAAACCATTGCAACAAGTCCTAAATATGTAGATGCATATCTAGCTAAGAGTGACATCTTTTACTTAAATAAGCAACTTGAAGAGGCTGCAAAGTGGGCTGAGAAAGCTATTGAAGTCGGAGTACATCATGCCAGGCATCAATCTGCTACAGGATTAGTACATGCAAACCTTGGTTCAATTTATTACCAGCTTGGACGCTATGAGGAGGCAATAAAACGATCGCAGGAAGCTGTTAAAATCAACCCCTTTCTCACCCAACCACACAATACGCTCGGCCAGATCCATCACAATAGAGGAGATTGTGAAAAAGCAGTAAAAGAATATCAAGCTGCATTAAAAATTGATAAAAATTACTTCTGGGCCAATTTCAACCTTGGCCTTCATTTCCTACAGCAAAATCTGCACAACGATGCGCTCGAATATCTGGAACTAGCCGTGAAAATCAAACCTGACTATATTGATGCCCAATATGCACTTGGAATGGCATACGTAGGGGTAAAAAACAAAAAGGCAGCTATGAAAACATATAAAAAACTGGGGAAAATAAGCTCAGAACACGCTAAGAGTTTGAAAAATGAAATCGATCTGGCATTTCCAAAACAATCAGATAAAAATAATAAATAATCTTCTGAAGTTCAGCAGATTTCTTTCAGCCTGGTAAACAAGACTTTTGATAACAATTTACTACCCCCTTCGACAAAACAATCGAATAGGTTAATATCAGCAAGGTGCTGCTATGTTCCCAGAAACAAAATGGTCGTTAATTCTTCCGGAAAACGATTCCGTTAAACATAATACAGAATATTTTATCGTGTCTTATTGGGAACCTGTCTGTAAATATATTCAAATCGAATGGAATAAGTCATCAGAAGAAGCAAAAGATCTGACTCAGGAATTCTTTACAAAGCTGATAGAAAATAACACTCTCGAAACGGTAAGTCCAACTAAAGGAAGATTAAGAACATTTGTAAAGACCTGTTTGAATAATTTCTTGATCAATAATAAAAAGTTCAACGAGAGCATGAAAAGAGGCGGGAAGTCTTCAAAAATAAGCATATCCACGATTTACAATCAAATCCATAACAGCAATCCCGGCAACGATCCTGCAGACTTCTTCGATAAAGAATGGGCGAAAACAGTGATAATCAGCTGCATAGAAATAATGAGAAAGCAACTTGTGAAAGATAAAAAGGAGCTGTACTTCAAAGTATTCGAACTCTATAACAGTGGCGAAGACAGTCAAAGTACAACCTACGAATCAGTTGCAGCACAACTAAATCTGCAAAAATACGATATAAAAAACTACCTTCTTTATACGCGACGACTGTTGAAAAACATCATAATTGAAAAAATAGAAAGTTATTGTGAAAACTCTTTTGAAACAGCGGAAGAACTTAATTACATATGTTCACTCTTAACGAAATAGGAAGTTATACATACTCCCTGCTTTTTCATAACGTTTAAAAGTCAATATCTTATTAGAAAATACAAATGTTGATACCTATATATTGAGATGCGAATCCGGGCTCCCAGAGATTCTAATAAATGACTCGAGATCTTCCTGCTCGCCTTCAAGTATTTCTTCGATCGTTTCATAAAGAATATTCCCATCTGTACGCTTAATTGCTGTGAGAGCGCTTCGGTATAGCTCCACAAATCTTTTGTGATCCTCTGTTCCTGCTGATATTGCTTCTCTACTTGTAGCAAAAACTGTTGTGTCTCCCACTTTTGTTGTTGGAATGCCACCAAGAAAAAATATACGTTCACGAAGAAGTTCAGCATGTTTAAGAGAACCGGCTGCCTGACCTTCAAAAAAAGATTTTAAATACAATGATTCTTCTCCCGCAGTTACAGATGCCTGTGTAGCCATTTCTATGTACTGAGCATATTCCTGAGAGAGCAATTCGTTTAGGATTTCAATTACCTTCTGGTTGTCTGGTTTCATATCAGATTATATTAAACAATTAGTTTACTGATTCAATCTATCGTTTTTAAAAGTTGTTTAATTACTTGTTGTGGCAATTTCTGGCAGTCTCTTTGAAAACCCTTTAAAAAATGGATTGTACATAAAAAAATCTCTGTTAATCACGCTGGTTTTTCTTTCTGCGTGGTCAATATACGCAAATGCAGCAGATCCAGTTACCACCATATTTGATGTGCCGGATATCAGTGATGAGCAGCTCTATTTTGTGACAAATGAGTTGCCATTGGGCAAAGTAAATGAGTTTTACAATACTACTATATCAGTAAAAGGTGGTACGGCTCCGTTTAGCTGGAGCATCCTTTCATCAAAAACCAGAGGATGGTCTGTTTTTACAAGTAACGGTACATTCTCTATAATTTTGCAAGGTATTCCGAACACGTCATTTTCTGAATTGATAGTGGTTACTGTAAGAGACAGTGGCAGACCTCAGCAGGCATTGAATCTGATATCGAAGGCTTTCTGGCTGACAATAGTGGAAAACAGTGTTGAGTGCAGCGTAAACACTGCAGGAAGTGGGAAAATTACAGCTGTCCATTCCGGAGGAAGCTCAGAATACAATCCAGAAATGAAAAGCGAATCTCAAACTTATGCCACTATGTTTCCATTTAATGAAACCGTTCAGTTGATCGCACAACCCGCGGAAGAGTGGATTTTCTACCAATGGAAAACAAATTATCCTGTCTTAAGCCAAGACGATCAAAGTCTGGAGATTTCAGCGGTCAAACTTGGACAAATAACTGCGGTGTTCATACCAAAAAGGTCAATAACTGTTGATTTAAATCAAAAACTAAACACTTTGAAGGGTATAGGAGTTTCAGCATTTGGAATCGAGCCAATCTTAGGAAATCAAGCTCATTCTTATCCGGATTACATAAAAAACGAGATCATAAATCTCATATTTCAGCAGGCTAAAGTTTCCTGCCTGAAAACTGCCATTTATTGGGATTACCCGATAACAGAATCAGGAGGGATTTTGAACTTTAATCCTGAAGTACACGATACGGAAAACTATTTCATGATCAAAAAGCTTATAGAAAGCGGGTTCAAAAACTTCTTTCCCGGAGGTTTCAGCGCGCCCGGACAGTGGAAGCAAAATGGAAGTGAGTTCGGGACATTGCCATGGCAATATCCTCTATCAAAACTGATTCCCGGATATGAAGCATTTTATGCCAGATATCTGAAAGATTATGTAAGCAGTTATCTGAATAAATTTGGTGAGAATATCTTCATGGCAATTGCTGTACAGGAAGAACCTGACCATTGGTCAAATCAAAAACCAAAAACAAACTACAGCCCAAGTGAACTTAACAAAATAAGTGTTCTGCTTTATAATGAACTTAAAAATGCCGGGATTGATCTCAAAGTATGTGGGATAGAATCATCATCCTGGCAGGGTGGCTTGCCGTATATAAAAGAAATAAAAAATGACCCGGCAGCAAAGGAAGCTGTTCAGTTAGTAGCAGGACATGGGTATTTATTTATGGCACAAATATTTGACCAGTTCATGAAAATTGCAAAGGAAAATAATATAGAAGTATGGCAGACAGATTTTTCTTATTCAAGCGGAACGTCAGGAGATGATTCCATATTTGAGACACACGATACCGCTCTCAACCTTGCAAATAAGGCTATACGCGAGATAAAAGGAGGAGTGTCACTTTGGTTTTTTTGGCACATGGTTCATGTGAGCAATATGCCTACAGGAAATGCGCTGCTGAGAATAGTAGATCCAAACCCGGGAAACGGAACCTGGGACGATCTTTATGTGCAAATTTCACCTAAGTATTATACTTTTGCCCAGCTTAGCCGGGGAATTCAAAAGGGGGCAATTCTGGTCGATTCATACCTGCAGTCAGGGCAAGATTGCTCAGGTGGTGGTAGCGATCCTGTATGTAATAATTTTTCGTATATGGCATGTTTGGATGACACAGAGAATAATCTTTTGGTTTTTACAGTTAGTAATGAGCAAAAAGATGTCCCTGTCAGATTAAACTTGGGATCTGTTCTGCTTTCCGGAACAAGTGTACAGGTAATCACAACAACGGAAAATGAAAAACTTGTAGATATGTCTATAAAAGTAAGTGGTAACACAATCAATCATGTACAACCTGCAAAAAGTATGCTGACGTTTAAGATAAAAATCAAGGGTACTGCCGGTTTTTAAAATTATATTATTCGTGTCTGAACCAGCGTGTTATGCATATCTGACCGGCGGAAGAATATCTGTTCAGGTCCAGTTTATAAGACTGTCCTTGTCTGGAAGTAACTGAGGCGCTATTTCCCTTTCTCATGCCCCCTATTCCTCTCATTATTACTACAGGCTCTTTCACTGACACCACTTCCTTTTGTTGGAAAGATGAACTACTCGCAGCCTTCAAAACATCTTCAAGACTGAGCGCAGGATTTAAAGAAGCAACGAGATAAACATGTTCAACTCCTCTGTTTTGATCCAAATAAAACCAATCATTACTTGCCGGGATCTGGAGTGAGTCACCCGGTTTAACCTCCTGCCTTGCACTATTTCGGGGAAAAATAATATCAATTTTTGTAGCCGAATCGATCTGAAACACATAGACATAACAGGTCTTGTTGACAGAAAACACAACCTTGTAATTATCACGTTCTGTCAAAATATCCCCGTCATTAATCGTCGTGATATTTGAACGTCCCCCTACAACTACTTCTTTGACAATCTCAAAATCGACAGCTAGTCCACTCTCTGATGGGACATCGGCAGTAACATTCTCACCTGATTCTAAACTATTCATAACATTAATAACTTTTTCTACTGTCTGGGCATGCTCCGCTCCAAATGCCTTTCCTGCAAGCTCAATAAGAAGAGGCGCTGCCTGTGAAATAATAGGTAAAGCTGCGCAATAAACAGAAAGAAGACAAAAAGAACAAACGAGAATAACTTTTAATTTCTGTATCATCTGACTTTAGAAAGCGGCAGATCTTTGGAAATTGGCCTTACCATTCTTGGCCTCTGAGCCCCCTTTGTTTTTTCCTTAACTTTCAGATAAGTGTATTCTTCTATCTCCTGCAAAGATACAAAACCATCTTTGTTTTCGTCTGCTTCGCCTTTCAAGCCCTTGACAAAAAAATGGGTGAACACGCCATGTCCCAGATCTTCGGTTTCCTGTGAGTATTCATTAGCATCCGATGCGGAAAAGAAAGTGACGCCCTTTCCTTCAATCTCAGAAATCCTTTTTAATAAAGCGTAATTTACTGCTGCCGGATCACGCTTACCCATACCGCTTGTACCGAGCACTCCTGCATGGCAGGCATCTGATATTACGATGATTCTGTTTGCATCGCTTTTGCGGATGAGCTTTTCCAGAGAACCTCTCGAAAAAGCAGTTGCCTCTAAATTCTGCAATTTGCTGTCGTGGCATAAAAAGTAGAAATCATCCCCGCCTTCAGGATCTCCAACTCCATGCATCGCAAAATAAAGTATCAGGAGGTCATCTTCGCCTGCCCTTTTCAGAAAATCTCCGAGTTCTCCGATCATATTTTCCCGGGTCGCCTTTTCATCGAGAAGAAATCTGACATTGCTTTCCTTAACACCTACAAAAGAACTTTTTAGCAATTCAACAACAAGCTCTGCGTCTTTACTTGCATACCTAAGATTTAAAGACGGATCTTTATAACTGGAAATCCCCGCAACAAGCGCCTTTATTGCCGGCAGTTTTGTATTTGAAGGTAAAGGCTCTGATGCAGAAGCCAGTGCTGATCTCGTGACGCTTACAGACTTTGTTGCAGTCTGACCATCTTTCGATTTGGCGTTGATCTGTATTTTGTTTGCGCCATCACTCAATCCGGCATCAAATTCGAAAGAATATTCTAAAGAATCCTGATTTTGAGCAGCGCCTTCCGTTAAACTTTTTCTTGTACCGCCGATTCCTCTCGACTGTCCGATCTTTGTATCATTCAAATAGCATTCAATAATTTCAATCTCAGTCCTACTCGAGCAAACACCTTTAATTCTTACTGTTGTTGAACTTGTCTTCTGACCATCTTCAGGAGTTCCGATGACAATGATCGGCTTATCCTGAGCTACGGAATTATTATTACTATTGGAATTGGTACTGGGTTCATGCTTTTCACGTTCAAGAGGCACCATTCCATATTTTTTCATCGGGATCATACCGAATTCACCACTGCCAGATTTCCCTGAAGATGCTACGGATGAAACAGCGCTGCTGAAACGACTATGAAGATCCTCTTCAGTCACCGGTTTGGCTGCCTGAGTTGAGATCTTCCTTATCACGCTGAAAGTAAGTCTAGTTTTGTTGTCGCCTGCAGATTCAATCCAAGCTCCAATATAAACACCGCTTGAAAAACCTATTGAACCTGTCTCACCGACAAGACAGTTTTGCTCTCTCTTTTCATCTATCGAGGATGCCCCTGCATCACGCAGAACAGATTTTGCCGCCTCCCATGCCTGCTCAGTGCTAACCTGATACTCTTTTGTCACTCCATCATCTTTGCTCTTTAAAACGTCTCCAACAGTAGCACATCCGATTAAACTTAAAGAAAAAAAGATCAACAAACCTGCTGCCTGTCTCATTAAAGTTGATTTTAGCGAGTTAAGTAACAATTACAATAGTCTCAACTTTATCAAATGCGGCAATAAATTTTGATTTGAAATTCCGAATCAGAAAAAACAAGCCGCAAATAGCAAAATTACAAGCTCTAAGCAATAAACTATTATTGCCTGTGTTCCATGTTCAACAATCAACGCTCCAAGTTCCAAGATCTACGATCTACGAACCATGATTCTTGGTTAAGATTAGCGACGTTCTTTCAGCTTTTCCTTCATCAGCTCTTCTTCTCTGGCTTTCATTTCAGCCGCAGTTTGTGGTCCAGATTTTCCTGTAGGAGAAACCTGTTTTTTCTTCAAAATAACAACGAGCGGTTGTGTAACATCAACTTTTTCCATTTTAAGAAGATCAAATAATCCATGGTCAAATCTCATCCATTCAATCTGCTTATCTAAAAGTTTCAAAACAAATCCTCCTTTATCATCAGATTCTGTCCTGATAAATGATAATCCGTTTTGTTTCACTCCAATAGATACGCCTTTTATTGGAGCTCCCTGCTCATCCACACATCTACCGTAAACTTTTGACGAACCCTCTTTCATATTTAATGATATCGATTCTCTTTGCCCTTGTTGCAGAGCTTCTACGCGTTGAATCACATCTACATATCCCATCTGAGTGCAAATAATTTCGAACGCTAAACCTGCGGGAACATCAAATGAGGTTTTACAATGGAGTCTGGGGACTTTGAAATTTCTTCCTTGAAAAGTAGTACGTACATATCCCGGAATCCTGACTTCTATGCTTGGAGAAATATACTGCTCACTATGGAAAACTTCAACGGTGAGATTTGCGGTTGGAGCGCATTTAAAATCTGCCTCAACTACTTCTTCAACCTCGTCAATTACAAATGATTTTGTCTGGAAATAACAAAGCTTCACCCGCTGATGATATTCTAAATTCGGATCATCGGAGTAATTATCACGCTGATCACTGGTGGATGGAGATAACATCCCGATAAACAATACTTCTTCCTGTCCTTCAAGAACATGGTATTTGAGTTCCCGAGTGAATATCCCATTTTCTGTGTGAGAATGATCTGAGAAAAGTATTTCCTCACTGTCGTAGTACTGCAAATGAATATCAGAAATTGTTACGCTATCCCTTATTTCTACGGCTTTGTTCCGCTTAATCTTTTGAAAACCGATCTGCGCGCCATTTACAGGATTTCCTTCGCTATCCGCAACTCTAACAGTTAACTTGATCCGCCGTTCAATATATTTTTTTTCTTTTGATATTTCAGGTGTTCCAGTTTGATGCGTTTCAGCTGCTGCAAGCGGTTCCTTAGAATTGCTGGATTTATCAATTAAATCAGGGTTATCTTTTCCGGCATTACTAGTACGCATGGGATTATTACCCTTGCTTATAACAAGAAAACCAACCAACAAGATAAGAATTGCCAAGACTAAAAAGGATGTTTTTCTAATCATATAATATTAAGACGTGCTAATCAGGCCGGAAATGTGATTGATCATACTATAATATCGCAAGATCCACCGCAATTGATTTTCAGTGCAAAGCATTTTAATTAGTCAGCCAAGTAGTATTTAAATCTAAAGATGACTGTACTAAATTAGATGCGAGTGGTATAAATGGAAAATTCCCTGTAGTTACAAATGCATTTGCTGTAATAAAATAAGTGGTATTAATATATAAATTGACCGACCCGTGTGCAAATCCACTGGAAGTACTGTAAACGAGAGATCCATCTGATCTAACTTTAGTCGCAATAATATTCGAAACAGCCGTATATACAACCGTTCCAAAGAACGTATATCCACCATCAGAGAGCCTGTGTACTGATCTTACAATTTCATAATAATTTGTGCCGTCATAATATTTCCCGAAATTTATATTCCAGCTGCTATCCAATTCAACAAGAAAGATTGCTGATCCTATTGGAACAGCCATATCATTTAACAAACCTGTTAATATAAGTCCTCCGTAATGAGTTGTTTGAACAGAAAAAGCTCTGACTGAATTCAAACCAAATCCATAGGGTAGACTTAAATAAACCTCTCTGATCTTGTTCAGGCTTAGATCAAATTCGATAAGAAAAGTTTCAGTATCATTACCACTCCCCCAGAAACCTCCAGAAGAGATATAGGTATAACCGCATAAAACAAAACCTGCGTTCGTCCTGCAAGCAGAAGAAACTGCAACAGGCACATGTGCAGACACTTTATAATCAATTAAATTGCCATCGAGATCTGTCTTAACAATCATAATATCACTTTGATATTCATATGTATTTGGATTTATCAAATATGAAGTTGTCCCGATCAAAAACATTGAGTCTGCGGTCAACATCGCGGTTGTGACTGAATCTCTCCTGCCTGCATTGTCAAACTTCTTCAAAATAACCCCAGAACTACTTGCCTTAGCAAATACAAACTCATCTTGATTTGAAGTCCCAGCAAATATTAAATCGCCGGTTCCAGTCTGTTTAACAAAACAAAGTGAAACATTTTGAACAGCACACTGAGACAACAGATTCCCATTATTATCAAGCGATACAATAAAACTTACAACTCCAGCGCTGCCGAATGATGAACGCCTACCGACTATCACAAATCCATCCGTTGTTTCCTGAGACGGGTTAACACGAAACTCACATAGGTCAATTGGAAGGAAATCAAGCGTTTGCTCAGAATATTGTTTACTGAACCTAATTACGCCATTTGCATCCATTCTAATAAAAACCAGAGTTGATTCTGTACTTGGGAAAGAACCAAAATATCTTTTTCCCACAACCACAAAATCTCCAGTGTTTGCCACAATAGAGCAACGAGCATCCATCCTATCCAGAACATTCTGAGGTGAGTACAGCTTAGACCAGTAATCATAACCCGGGATCATCATTGAACTGGACAAACACAAAAAGAGCTGACAAGTCACAATCAACCAGATTTTCAAAACTATATGCATAAATGTAAATACCCTTTTTTAACTAATTCGATACAGATATTAAAGTTATCCGGAAGCTTTATATAATACACTTCAAGCACGTTATGAACGACAATAAGGATATTTCAAAACTTCTTCAAGAAAATGGAGTTCTATCAGAAAAACAAATAAAAGAAATTA
>JACQRL010000106.1 GCA_016206485.1 Planctomycetota bacterium
ATCGATGTGTTCGAAGATAGTGCATTGAGAAAACATGAAAATAAATCCACGCTGAAAATTTAAGAAAAAAACTGAAGGGATTTAACTTGCATTTATCTATAAGCCATGATAATTTCAGTATTGTAACTTTTTGCGTTTTAGAAAATAGGGGGAGATAATTTTGAGAGAGAGAGGGCGAAATGGACAAATTCTTTATAAAAGGCGGTAATCAGCTAAAAGGATCTGTAGAGGCGCAAGGTTCTAAAAATGCCGTGCTCCCAATGATGGCAGCCTCACTGCTTTTATCCGAAGGCGAATTAGTACTTAATAATGTGCCAAATCTTGCGGATGTTCAGACAATGCAAGACATATTGTACGAACTGGGAGTTTATTCATCTTTTACAGGAAATACTTTATCACTAAAAGTCATAGACGATTCGAAAAATATTGCCAGATATGACCTCGTACGAAAAATGCGCGCGTCATTCCTTGTTTTAGGCCCTCTATTGGGAAGAAGAAAAAAAGCTGTGGTATCACTGCCTGGCGGATGCATAATAGGACTAAGACCGGTTGATCTTCATGTAAAAGGATTACTGGAACTTGGAGCATCGATAGAAACAAAAGAAGGTAACATTATAGCCGAATGCAGGCAGCTCACAGGTAAAACTATCTATCTGGGAGGAAGATTTGGACCGACTGTTACCGGAACAGAAAACGTTTTAATGGCAGCAGTTCTTGCGGAAGGTATAACGATAATAGAATACGCTGCCTGTGAACCTGAGGTACAGGATTTTTGCATTCTACTCAATAAAATGGGCGCACATATCGAAGGAATCGGCAGCAACAGACTTGTTATTCATGGCGTCAAAGAATTGAAAGGAACAACTCACAATGTAATACCGGACAGAATAGAAGTTGCAACCTTTCTTATGGCATCAGCAATTACAAATGGGATGATAACTGTTACAAACGCTGCGCCACAATATCTGACCTGCGTACTTGAAACACTTAAAAACTGTAATATACAGACTGTTGTAACAAATGATTCAATCACAGCATTTAAAAAATCTGAAAGGACACTTCCTGCGGAAATCGTGACTCAACCTTATCCGGGTTTCCCAACAGATCTCCAGGCACAAATAATGACACTACTTTGCTATGCGGACGGAATAAGCGTTATAATCGATAATATTTTTCCTGACAGATTCATGCACGTTGCAGAACTTTTAAGAATGGCCGCAGACCTTAAGAGGAGCGGCAACACAGTTTTCATCAAAGGCCCTATTAAACTTCAAAGCGCTAATGTCATGGCATCTGACCTTAGAGCATCAGCCGCTCTCATTCTCGCTACCCTTTCAGCTGAAGGCGAAAGCCAGATTTCAAGGATTTATCATATAGACCGAGGATATGAACGCATAGAAGAAAAATTCCAGAAACTTGGAGCTAATATCGAACGAGTAAAGATTCCGGTCGAATCAATGGCCATCTAATCGTAGAACGTAGATCGTAGAGCATAGAACAACAATCATGGAACACGTAACTTGGAACACCAATCGTGGAACATAGATCGTAGAACTTAAAACTTGGATCTTGAAACATAAAATAAGGAACTGTTAATTTACTGAAGTATAGATATCTCTACGCGTCTGTTCTTTTTCTTGTTTTCCGCTTTATCGTCGTTCGGAGCGGCAGGCGAATTATTACCCTTGCTGACTACAGTTATACTTTTTTCCGGAATACCGTTCTTAACTAATACATCCATAACTGCTATTCCTCTGGCAGCCCCTAATTCAAGATTGGTTTTGGTTCTATAAACTGTTGCTGTCCTGACTATAGGATCCTTATCTGTGTGCCCCTCAATTTTAAAACCAACATTTTGTCCCTTCCAGGCATTCGCAAACTTTTTAAGCACCTCTACGCCCTTAGATGAGATATCATCGCTGCCAGGCTTAAAAAGGAGATCAACTTCAAATCTCCATCTATCCCCGGGAAGCATCTGAACCCCGTCTTCAACCAGCGAATCGAGTATCTTTTTTAACTCAGCAGACAAAGTATTATAAATATTATTCTGAACCCCCTGGATTTTTAATTTTTCCCTCAATAGCGCATTTTCTTCTCTTAACTTATCAAGTTCATTCGCCTTCATTTCCAATTCATCTATTTTCCTGTTCAGCTTGGAAACCTCCTCCTCGTGGACAGTTCTTGGTATCGTTTCACAACTTACAATGAATAAGAGCATTAATGGAAATAAATACTTCATAGCTAAAGAGATTATTAAGTCAGAAAAAATAAGCAAGAAATA
>JACQRL010000109.1 GCA_016206485.1 Planctomycetota bacterium
TGCATGGTAGCCATCTAAAAGGGCAGCGCCGAGAAAACCTGAACCTATGAAAAGATATATGCTATTTTTTTTGGAGTAAAATCTCGTCAGCGCCATTATACCTGCGATTGAAGCAAGCATGGTAGAAACAACTTCGATAACAGTATGAAATTCGCTTCTGCCATCCCACCCTGTTTTTCTTAAAGCAACCGAACCTATGCAAAGAACAGCAGAGATAAACACAAATAGTGAAATCTTTTTAATCTCAGAAACTTTATTCAGAATTGACCAGAGCCTGGAGGAAGCTCCAATCACCCTTATCACAAGTATATTGTACCTGAATCTGAACCAATACTTCAATATTATCGAGATTTATTTTCGTCGACATCGAGAGAAAACTGCAAAAAGCCGGGTTGTAACGGAGCTTTACAGAAATGTAAAATTATACCAAGACCGTTCAGACTCTGAGACTTATTAGACTATAAGACTAATTAGACTATAAGACTAATAAGTGAGATTAGTTTATATTCAATGTCTCTTGATCGAAATCGCGCATTTTTTTCCACTAGCTTTTATATATGCAATCCCGCCGACCGGAAATGTGATTTTCGGATCGCAGTGCCCAAAATCTACATCTGCAATAACCGGGATATTGTTCAATTCTTTTTTTGATCTGATAATTTGTTGGAGCAGATCTGTTGTCATGTTGCTGTCTTTTTCAAATCGGCCTATTACTATCCCTTTTACTCCTTTGAAACTGGGAAGATGTATCAGAGACTGAAGATCTCTGTCGAATGTGTGAGGTTGAGATTCCCAGTCATCCTCTAAAAACAGAACTGAGCCGGACAGCTCAGGAAAATATTCTGTTCCCTGTAAAAGATTAAATGAACACAGATTCGCCCCGATAATTATTCCCTCCGCCTCCCCTTCGCTGATGGGAATCCACCCCTCACTAGGAATCTGCATACTTACAAGCTGATTTTCCCACCATTTATCGTTGCTCCATTCTTTACTCGGTTTGATTTCAAAAGGTTCATCTGAGAATAAACATTTAAGAAAATAATCCAGCGTATATTCAAAGTTGAGTTGTTGTCCGAAGGTGGAAAAATGAGGGCCTGAATATGTAGCAAGACCTGTCCTTGCAAAGATAGAATTATTTAAAACTGTGATATCTGAAAAACCGCAGAATATTTTAGGGTTTTTTCTTATGAGATCCCAATCTATATAATCGAGAAGCTGGTTGCTGTTCCAACCTCCTATTACGGTCAGGATTCCATCCACAGATTTATCAGAAAACGCCTCGTGAAGATCCTCGCTTCTTGCTTTAATGGTTGTTGAACTGAAATCATCTGATTCTCCGACATGCTTACCGAACGTAACTCGAAGTCCAAGATCAGTTAATCTGTTCAAAGCAATCGATTTCATATCCGTTTGTATAACGCCCATTGACTGTGCCGGCGCGATAACCCTGATATGAGATCCCTTCTTTAGTTTTTCCGGGATAATTATTTTCGGACAGCCTGTTTCCATCAACCGAAAATACACCTTCACACTTATAAATCAATTAGAAATTAAATATTCTTTTTTTAGTGATACTTCTCATAGCTCAAATAATGACGAATAATTTACAACCAAATGAAACGGGTCAAAATGTTTATTCCATGATCACTACCTCAACATATAGAGGCCTTTCTGCGAGTCTCAGTTCAACTATTCCGTCTGTTGCCATGACTTCGTATGATCTGAAGTAGTACAGATAATTATTTTCATCTATTTCATAGCCCCACTGTTTGTCTGGAATTGCCTCTGTAATTCTGACCAAAAATATGCTGTCATCTACAGGCAGATTTACTTTTATTGCCTCGGCAGGAGTGTTGTCTGTAGTGTCTCTCCACACAAGCCAGCTTTGTGCTCCGGTGCCAGGCTGTATTGAGATGATTTTGATCTGTCCTGACTGCCCCGGATCTGGGCTGGTCGGCTGACTGAGATCAAAGTTTCCTTCTTCGATGATGCTGAAGTTTGACGAGTTTGTTGAGGCTATTTTCTCAGATAAAAGTTTATATGAGTAGTACCCGAGTTTTTTCCAGTTGTCAGGGATTCCATCTTTATTATCATCATTAAGATGTAAATTGGTGTTTTTGCCATTGTGTATAAGTCCTACCTTTGTAAATATCTGCCA
>JACQRL010000110.1 GCA_016206485.1 Planctomycetota bacterium
AAGAGCGCAAACGCGATAATAAATCTGATTAATCCATTTGGTAAAAATGGTATTAAACAGGTAAAACTAGCAGATAAAATTGAATCGTTTAATTCGGAACTTGAAAAATTTTTGTCATCGTTTAACAAAGAATTCATTGTTGTGAATAAATACTATTGCGCTAAGTGCAATAAAATCAGAAGTGCTGAGGGTAGATGTCACGATCAAGAATTAAAGAAGGTAAGAACTTTCAGGTGCGAAAAGTGCGGGACTCCATCAGCAAAACAGAAAAAGTGCTGCAGCCAGGATATTAAGCCGGAATCATCAAATTAGCAGAAATCTCCCTTTTTAAATCGTTATTGCCAAAAGTTGATTAAAGAATGTTTAAGTGATGCATCTGCTCGAGTCAGAATAACAGCTATCTGTGAGAGTGCTCATATTTCTTCGTAGGGATCGCGTCCAGATCGAGTGGGCTGAAGAGATCTCGTTCATAAAGTTTGATTGCGTAATTTGCTACCATCGCTGCGTTGTCGGTGCAATATTTGACGGATGGAATATAAAGATTGAGCCTGTTCTTTTGGCAGTATTGACCTATTTTGTCCCTTAGTCTGCTGTTAGCTGCAACTCCTCCGGTTATAGCAACACTATTAACGTTTGTGTCCGATACAGCTCTTTTGATCCTGCTAAGGAGTTCATCAACGACGCACTCTTGGAAGGAGGCGCACAAAGTTTTTAGCTCATCTTCGTTTAGCTCCCTTTCTTTTCCCCTCATATCTTGTCCTTTGAGTAGATAAAGCGCATATGTTTTAAGTCCGCTGAAGCTGAAATCATATTCTGATTTTGTTTTAACTGATGGAAATTGAATTAGTTTCTGAGGAAGAGGTTTTGATATGCGGTCGATGACAGGACCGCCGGGATAGCCAAACCCGAGCAGTTTAGCTATTTTATCAAGCGCTTCCCCGGCAGCATCATCTAAGGTTGTTCCAAGCAGTGATTCTTCGAAATCATCTTTAATTATATAGAGAAGGGTGTGACCTCCGGAAACGACAAGACCTACTATTGGGTACTGCGGGTCAGTAAATTCAATTTCGTATGATCTCAAATGTGCTTTTACGTGATCAACTCCGATCAGAGGTTTGTTCAGTGAAAGGGCGAGCCCTTTGGCATAGCTTATTCCAATCAGAAGAGATCCGATTAACCCGGGGGTATAAGTACAGGCAATTGCTGTGATATCGTTTAAATTAATGCCAGAATTTTGGATGGCGCTTTTTGTGATTTCATCGATTCTGAGTATATGCTCACGGCTTGCGAGCTCTGGGATCACACCTCCATATTTACTGTGAAGATCCTCCTGTGAATGGAGGGTATTACTTAATATTTTCCTGTCTGTTGTGACAACTGCTGCAGATGTTTCGTCGCAGGATGTTTCGATTGCCAGAATAATTCCTTCTTTCATTTTGTCTCAATAAATACTTCAACGGCTTTTTTTAACTGGAGATCAAAATCTGGCACCTCAATCTCGTTGTGGTTGCCTCTTGTTATATTCCGAAGAAATAAGGCTAGTTTTTCTTCATCATCTTTTGGAATTTCTACCAAAATGTCAGGAATGATTCCGTAGTCTTCATTTCCCCCGATTTTTTGTATATGTCTTCCTGAAGGTGTTTTGTATCTGGAAGTGGTAACTTTAAGCCTGTCTCCGGTTGGGAGCCTATATGTGCTTTGTACTAATCCCTTTCCATATGATCTTGTCCCGATAATTTTTCCTCTGTTGTTATCTTTAATTGCGCCTGCAAATATTTCAGATGCACTGGCGGAGTTGCTGTTTATCAGTATAGCGATTGGGATTTTTTCAAGTCTGGTATCATCTTTTTTCGCCATGTAAACTTTGTTTTGATCCTTCTGCTTTGGTTCTACTGTTAGAATCTCTTTGTTGTCCAAGAAAAGATCTGTGAGCCAAGTGCTCTCAGTGAGAATACCGCCAAGATTGTAACGGAGATCTATAACGAGAGATTCTGCCCCTTTATCGAGAAGCTCATTGATTTTTTTATCCGCGTTATTCTTCAGGTTTGCAAAACTTGTTATTCGGACATAACCTACTTTTTTGTCTATTATCCCGGTATAAACAGGAATAATTGTCACTGTACCCTTGGTTATTTTCTTCTCTATTAGTTTTTCATCTCTTTTTATCGTTATATCTATCTCTTCATGGGGATGGTTTTTTATCAAAGAAACTGCTTCATCCACTGTTAATTCCTGAACATTACGATTTAAAAGTTTTATGATTTTATCGCTTGAAAGGATTCCTTCTATGTATGCAGGGGAGTTTTCTATGACCGAAACAATGTTAATAAAATTGTCATCTTTATTTTTTTGGAGGATAAGGCCGATCCCGACATATTTTCCTTCGAGGTCTTCTTCATATCTCTTCCATTCTTCTTTTGTGAAGTACTCTCCGTAAATGTCTGAGTTCTTTGCGATTGCTTTAGCGGCTTTGGTATATATAGAGTTTATGTTGATATCATCGACGAAATTACCATCAATTGTTGAAATTACCATTCTAAGCTCATTAAGCCGGTATTTTTTGTATACGCTGTTTGTCAGTAAAAATCCAAGTATCGTGCCGGAAATCAAGCACAGCAGACAAGCAGCTATTGTGTTTGAAGTTCTCATAGTCAAAATATAGGCAAACAATTCTCTACGTCAATTCGCGGCAAAGAATCTGTTCACCCTGTGCCTGTGGCGCTGTATACTGTAGGTTATCTTATGGATGATTTATTTATAATTTCAGGGGAACCTTCTTCTTCCAATTATATTGAGGGTATTCTGTATGCTTTAAGGAACAGGGGATTTAACGGAAATGTCCATGCAGTTTGCTCGAAAAGGCTTGCTTCAAAAGGGGTAGATGTGGTTTTTGATCCTAATGAATTTGCCACGGTCGGCATGTTCGAAGCAGTAGTCAATTTCAGCAGCTATGCCAGATTGTTCAGGATCACGTTGTCAAAGATCAGGACGATCAGACCTAAAGTTGTTCTATTGATGGATCTTCCGGATTTTAATTTGAAGATAGCTAGGCAGCTGACATCTCTTGGGATTCCATCCGTTTATTTTATACCCCCGCAGGTTTGGGCATGGAGAAGATCACGCGTGGAACTTCTCAGGCGGTATATAGATAAACTATTTGTAACGTTTAGATTTGAAGAAGAATTTTATAAAAAACATTCCTTAAAATGTGAGTTCGTCGGGCATCCTCTTGTAAAAATAATTTCTGAATATAAACCGGAAGATCTCCGGAAGATGTGTAATATAGGTAAAGGAGAATTCCTTATTTCTTTGTTTCCGGCAAGCAGAATGAGCCAATTCAAAAGATTTATGCCGATGCTCTGCAGGTCTGTGAAGTTGATTAGCGAGGGCTTGTCGTCAAGAGGGTATAAATGTAGATTTGCACTCGGCCTATCTGAAAACGTTTTATGTCATAAGTACAAAAAGTATCTGAACGGATCTCAAATTATTGAAGTTTCTGGAAAGGGTTATGATCTAATGGCGAGTTCTGATCTGGTTATTTCAACCTGTGGAACGACTACGCTTGAAATTGCGCTTTTCGAAAGACCAATGGTCGCGTTTTATCGTATTAATCCGCTGCTTGCAAAACTTTTGCGCGCGCTGATGAAATTCTCAGTCGGGTATTATAGTCTGCCGAATTTATTGGCGGGAAAAGAAATTATTCCTGAACTCATTCAGGAAAAGGCAACAGTTCAAAATATTGCTAACAACGTTGTTTCTATTATTGTTGAAAACAGAATGGAGGATATACGAAAGCAATTAGTTGCGATCAAGGCATCTCTTGGTGGTGTTGATACTTTTGGAAAGATTGCGGATGAGTTGCTGGAATATTTATGAGCTCTGAGCTGCGAGTTGCAAGTTGCGAGGTACGAGACTGGAGATGATAAGTAAACATGGCCGTTTTGAGGTTTTTGCAGTGCTGGCATTAGCTGTTTTCTTTTTTTGGTTAGGGTTGTTTATTCTTTCCGTAGCTTGTCTTTTAGTTGAGATTGAATTCCTTATTTTTTTTAGGGATCCTGAGAGAGAAATTGTTTCGGATGATAATATAGTGTTATCTCCGGCAGACGGAACAGTATCTGAGATAATTAATGTTGATGAGGCGCCTTTACTTGGAAAGGGTTCATACTTGAAGATTGGAATTTTTCTGGCGCTTTACAATGTTCACGTGAACAGGTCCCCGGTGAAGGGAATTATTGAAAAGGTTGAATATCGAAAGGGACAGTTTGTGACTGCTATGAGACTTGACAGCTCTCATGTGAATGAATCTAATAATGCTGTTATACATATGGGAAATGACAACAGAATATTATTGAGGCAGATAGCGGGTATTGCCGCAAGAAGAATTATTTTTACAAAAGGAATAAATGATCCGGTTGAGCAGGGAGAAAGAGTTGGTATAATTAAATTCGGTTCTCGTGCAGAGATATTTCTACCTAGTGGCTGTGTTAAAGATATATTAGTAAGTGTGGGGAATAAAGTTGCCGGTGCTGCAACTAAATTGATTTTATTAAAATGAAGTTCAGATTGAAAAGGAAGAAGGTACTATCGATACCGTTTATTCCTACTATTATTACTCTCTTTAATGCCCTTTTTGGATTTCTTGCCATCGTAAAGGCATATCAGGGAGAGTTTGTCGAGGCATCATGGTATATAGTTGTGGCGGCAATTCTTGATGGTTTTGATGGAAAGATTGCCAGAGCTCTTAATGCGACGACACATTTTGGTAAAGAGCTTGATTCATTATGTGATCTGGTGAGTTTTGGGGTTGCCCCGGCTTTTATCCTGTTTTCATATTTAAAATGGGTAGGTTACAATGCGCTGCCGGTTGAGCTCATTTTTTGTTTTGCGTTTTTCTTTCTTTCCTGTGCTGCTATTAGACTTGCCAGATATAACGTAGAAGCACATGGAAATGTGTTATATTTTAACGGGTTGCCTACACCTGCTGCGGCAGGCTATGTTTCTGCTACTATAATTGCGATTAACTGGTATGTGAAAAGATTCGGATCGGAGTATTTATGGAACGCGATTATTCTGATCCTGCCATATTTCTTTTTTCTGATTGTCGGGCTTTTGATGATAACAAGAGTAAAGTATCCGCATGTGCTCAACACTCTTGCCATAAAAAAGGTGAATCTTAAGACATTTGCAGTTATCGTTTTGCTTTCTTTGCTTACTTATGTCTTCAAGGAATTTGCATTATTTCTTGTGACTACATACTATGTGGTTTTGTCTCCGTTGTTCAGGAAAAAATCGTTGCAGCCGGTTGTGAAACCTCAAACAGAAGTCCAGGAATTGCCCCAAAGTTAATGTATTATTCATTTTTGTCACTGGGATCAAATAAAGGTGACAGGATTGATAATCTCAAAAAAGCAGTCATTAAAATCGGCGGGATCGGTTCGGTTAGAAAACAATCCAGTGTTTTGCAGACTTTTCCATGGGGAAGAACAGATCAGCAGAAATTTTTAAATATGGTCATGCTTGTGTCCGTGGATCTGAATCCATTTGAATTCTTGAACAAAGTGGGCGAGATAGAAGCTTCAATGGGTAAGTATGAAAACGGCCATATAAAGTGGGGATCAAGGTCTATTGATATTGATATTCTTTCATATGGAAGCCATGTTATTCAGGGCAATTCTTTGAGGATTCCTCATCCTCTTTTACATAAAAGATCTTTTGTTTTAAACCCATTTTCAGAGATAGCCCCCGAATATGTTTTACCGGGATTTGATAAGACAATTTTTGAATTGAAGGAGTCGCTTGATGAAGATAATTGAATCAGCTATAGAAATGTGCGGTCTTGCAAAAAACTTTTCAACTGAAGGTGAAAGTATTGGATTTGTCCCTACTATGGGAGCTTTGCATAATGGCCACATAAGCCTTCTCAGAAAATGCAGGAAAGAAAATGATGTTGCTGTTGTGAGCATTTTTGTGAACCCTCTGCAGTTTTTGAAAGGGGAGGATTATGATAAATATCCAAGGCAGCTTGCTTTGGATAAAAAAATATGTTCTGCAGAAGAAGTTGATATTTTATTTATCCCTCAGGTTGGGTCGGTGTATCAGAAGGGGTTTGATACATTTATTGATCAGAGCCATTATGGGAGATTTTTGTGCGGACCTTTCAGACCTAATCATTTCAGGGGTGTTATGACGGTTGTGGCAAAGTTTTTTAATATTGTGAGGCCGGATAAGGTTTATTTTGGGCAGAAAGATTACCAGCAGTATTTAATAGTTAAAAGAATGGTTGAAGATCTGAATTTCCACATAGAGGTTAAAATGCTTCCTACGGTGAGAGAAGAGGATGGCCTTGCGATCAGTTCCAGAAATATTTATCTTGGTCCGAAGCAGAGAAAGATAGCGCCTGTTCTTTATCAGTCTTTGATGAGGACAAAAGAGCTTGTTGCTCAAGGCGTGGTTAATGTGAAAAGGTTGAAGCCTGAAATGATAAGGATGCTGGCCTGCAATAAAGGTTTGAAGGTGGAATATGTTGAATTTGCAAATGTTGAGACGCTTGAACCGGTAAATGAGGTTAAGACCCAAGCTCTTGTTGCTGTTGCTGTAAGGCTTGGCAACATCAGATTAATTGATAATATGATAATAACAAGGGGGTAGATACGTGAGTGTAGCAAGCGTTTTAGAAAAGAAAAAGCAAAAGGTTCTGTTGACATCTCCTGCAAAAGTTAATTTGTTTCTGGAGATTACCGGAAAAAGAAATGACGGTTATCATAATGTTGTAACTGTCATGCATGCTATTGATCTTTATGATACAATGAGTATTGAATTCAGCAGGTCGACGAAGGTTATAAATAGAACGGGTAAGGATCCGTTAAATTTAATAGCTAGGACCATCAGTGAAGTAGAACTTTATACGAATCAAAAAATAAATGTTCTGGTTAAGGTTGAAAAAAACATCCCTATCGGGTCAGGCCTTGGTTCGGGTGCTTCAAATGCCGCCGCTGTAATTAAGGGTATTGATGAACTGTATGACCTTAGACTTACCAATACAGACAGAAAAAGATTAGCATCTGTCATCGGTTCTGATGTGACATTCTTTTTGCAGTCGAAAGCTGCCATATGTAAGGGAAGAGGTGATCTGGTTAAGGATTTTGTTATAAAAAATGAGATCGAGTACCTTCTTTTGGTACCTGAGATAAGGTTGATTACTAAAGATGTTTACAATGCTTTAAAAAGAGATCAGTTGTCACAAAAGAGATCTCCTGTCGCGATTTTGAATGGTCTTAAAAAAGGAGACATTAATTTTGCCAGAGACTCAATGTTTAATCGATTGTGGTTTCCCGCTATTGCTTTATATCCCGATCTTGCAAGGATAAAAGAGATCGCAGAAATGCACGGATTGCAGGGGTTCCAGATGACCGGGAGTGGTTCAGCTATGTTTTATCCTTATGTAGCTGATGAAAATGCTGAAGGAAAGATCAAGGAATTTGAAAATAGCTTGAGAAAGACAAAGATAAAATTTAGCATATTTAGATGTAAGGGACTCAACTAAACATTTACTTTACAAAGGAGGTAAACAATGGAAATAACCGATGTCCAGGTGAAACCAATTATAGATTCCAGAAGTAAACTGAAGGCATTCTGCACTATCACTTTTGATGGCTGTTTTGTAATAAAGGATGTGAGAATTATTGAAGGAACAAAAGGATTGCTTGTTGCGATGCCGGTCAAAAAATTTACGTTTAAGTGTTTCAAATGCGGCGCCCAGAACCCTCTTTCTGCAAAGTTTTGTAACGACTGTGGAAGAAGGATACGAGCGAGCAATGTGAAAAGAAATTCACATACAGGAAAACCTTTATTTCAGGTAGATGTAGCGCATCCAATAACGCCGGATCTGAGACAGAAACTTGAAGAAACAGTTATATCTAAATATAAGGAAGCATTGGCAGATCCAAATTTGGTACAGCAGCATACGGATATGGATGTAGTCGAAGAGGTTACGGGAAATGAAGCTCAGCCTGAAACGCTACCTGAAACACAACCCGAGATTCAGCCTGATCCTCCACAAGGAAACCTGTAATTCCGTCTTTAATGGCGAATGCTAGGTCTCAGCTTCAAAAAATTCCGCAGGTTGATAAACTTCTGAGGGATGAAAAAGTCTCGAAGCTCATAATCAAATATGGAAGGCAGATTACCCTGGAAATTATAAGATCTACGATAGATGCTCTTAAAAAATCTGCAGACACTATTCCAGATTATGATTCTTTGATTGAGCGTATTGGAGAATATCTAAAAAAATGGGAGTTGCATTCTTATTCACGCGTTGTTAATGCAACCGGTGTTGTACTGCATACCGGTTTGGGAAGGGCTCCATATGCAGAAAAAATTGCTGAAAGAGTGAAGAAAAACCTTACAAGATACAGTCTTCTGGAAATAAGTCCTCACACGGGGAATAGAATAAAAAGAGAGACCCATATTGAAGCGCTGCTGAAGATTTGGACAGGAGTTGAGGCAGGGCTTGTCGTAAATAACAATGCCGCGGCGACATTTATAATACTTAATACTTTTGCCAGAGGCAAAAACGTTCTTGTAGCCAGATCTCATCTTGTTGAGATCGGAGGATCTTACAGACTTCCGGATATTCTACAGGCAAGCGGCGCAATTCTTAAGGAGGTTGGAACCACCAACCGCACATATGTGGATGATTTTGAGAAGGCCATCGACAGCAATACAGGACTGTTATTATATGTGCATAAAAGTAATTTTATTCAGAAGGGATATATAAAAGAGATTACCATGAAAGAGTTGGCTGGATTGAGTAGTAAGACAAAAATCCCATTTGTCATAGATCTTGGATCCGGCGCTCCGTTTATTCTTGATGGTTTGAGTCAGCATCATGAAACGACAATTGTGGAATCGATAAATTCAGGCGCCATAGTTTCATGCTTCAGCGCTGATAAACTTCTCGGCAGCTGTCAGGGCGGTGTAATACTTGGTAAAAAAGATGCGATTGAAAAGATCAGAAAAAACCCTATTTACAGGGCTGTCAGGCCAGATAAATTCACCTTGCTTGCCTTGGAAGAAACCATAAAAATTTATCTGAATGGAAACCCAAAAGAGGAAATTCCTATTTATAAAATGATTTATCAGACAGATGAGTCATTGAAATCGAAGGCTGACAGGTTGAAGGAAGGACTGTCCAAAATTAAAGGACTGAAGGTTTTGCTCAAAGATGAGTTTTCTGAAATCGGAGGCGGATCATTGCCTGAAGCAAAGCTCAAAACCTTTTTGATCGCTATTTCGTCTGATAAATTATCTGAGGAACGAATTGCCGGTGAACTGCGGGCTAATAATCCGCCTATTTTTTCAAGAATTATTGATGGACAGGTTTCTTTTGATGTGAGAACTATTTTTGAAGATGACATTGAAGTTATTGAAAAGGCTGTTAAATTTATTATTCGTCATGATTAGCGTATGGCATACCTATTAATAAAAAGTTTAAACAAAAAGGTTAAGATAGATTCTGTTCCTGAGATCAGAATCGGCAGCGGGGAAAAATGTAATCTCCGCTTCAAAAGCAATCTGCTCGGAGATGTCCACTGTATTATAAAAAAATCAGATCAGGGTTATAAATTAGAGGCATTGGGAGAAGTGTCAGTTAACTCAGTAAAAGTTAATGTAAAGCTGCTGACAGATAACGATCAGATTAAGATTGCACACCTTGAATTTACATTTATTAAAGACGGGAACCAGGCATCTAATCAGCAAAAGATTCAGTCTGCTGAAACTCAAAAAATACCCATAGAACCGGCCAAGATACAGGCGGTCAAACCGAAAGCGCCTCCACCGAGCAGTACAACTGTCTTAAGGAGATCATCTTTTGATAAACTGAAGAAAGTGCAGAAAGAAGCGAAGAAGAAAAAAAAAGGGATCCATCCTGTATATTTTGTGATTGGAGTGGTTGTCTCAGTGGTTGTCGGTGTAATATACATTATGGTCAGCCCGGGAGCTGATGCTTATGCAAACGATTTTCAGGCGAAAATGAAGGAGATCGACGCAGAAAAAAATAAACTGAAAAACGAGGGCAAATTTGAAGATGTTTTTGCAAAGATAAAGATGCAGAGAGAGGAATATGCTGCTTTGTCTGATTCTGTGAAAAAAATAGTCGGTTCATATTCGCATACTTGGACATTAGAAGAAGCGGAACTGACAACACTGCTGACAAAAAGCGATGAATTAGAACAATATTACACTAAATTTATAGATGAGCTTAAATCTTGGGAAGCTGTAGCGCCATCTCTACAAGATATACAGCAGGATAACTATACGGGATCTCAGGCTGATCTGAAAAAGAAAGCTGATCAGACACAGAGAATATTCGATTCGCCGGTCTTTCTTTCTTTAAATGCAGGAATACCTGAGTTTAAGTCATGGAAGGGAGATTTTGACAAGAAAAAGAAACAGCTTGCTGAATTTAAGGAAAAGTCCGAGCAGATTTTCGAGAAAAATAATCCTGATCGCGTTTTTAAAAGGGTTGATGAATTTATCGAAAAAATGGAATGGTCAAAGGCAAAAGCGACCTTGGAACAATATAAAACGGTTTGGACTGACAAACAGGATATAAGTAGAGCTGAAAAAAAGATTGATGAAGTAATTATTCCTGAAGCGAATGATGAATGGAATAAAATCAAGCGAGATATCAAAAAGATGAAAACCAATGAAGAAAAGCAAAAAGAGTTCGATAAGCACAAAGGGCGTTTTGAGGGTGTTGTTAAAGATCTCAAGCTTGATTTTTGATTCATGTAAAGCTTTTTGACAAGTCGGCGCTTTCTCTGATAATAAACTGATGGTGTCATTAAGATTTTCTGTAGCATTATTGGTATTATGCATGTCAGCCTGTTTTTTATTCAGCAGTATTGAAACTAAAACTATATTTGTTCCGCACAATAAGGATGATTCGATGCGCAAAATAGAAGAAATGCTCGGGAAAAGAGGTTTTAAGGTCCAGAAGATTGAAGATACATTAAAAACTAATTGGATACTTTCAGCCGATTCCAGAGAAACTTTTGAGTATCAGGTTATAATTCATGTTTCGAAAAAAACTGAAAATGTTTCGAAGATTGACATTATTTGCCAAAAAAGAGAGTATGAATCTAAGAGCAGCATCGAAGATTGTCCTGACAAGAGAGAGGAAATAATAGAGGTTATTAGATTTACATGCAGATAATCTGTGTATTACTCTTATCAGCCGTTTTATTCTCCTGTTCTACCAGCAGCAAAGAAGGTTTATTTGTAACGATTGCAGGAGGGGCTGAGTTTACGGTCCATCCGGTTTGCATCAATTTTGAACGTACGGCGGATTTTACTTCGCATACAAGCAAGCTTGGTGATAAAACAGCTCTGCTTTATGCATATCCTCACGACAGATACATCTATTTATTTGCTACCTCAGTTCAGTCAAAGAAGCATGTGATAGCGTTTATAGATGCCAACAGAAAAATCAGACAGGTTGAAAGGGTTGCAACCGGGATAATTGCGACTGAAACAAAAGGGATTACTTCCGAGGCTGAAGTCAGATATGCGCTTATATTGGATGATAATACGACAGAGGATAAGAAAATAAGCGCCGGTCAGGTTGTTGAGTTTTCAGATGATCTTTTATCGTTAAAGATAGAAGATTTTCCGAGTGTGAAGGTTGGCAAGTATTCTTTTTATGTTGAGATCGCAGATGATGATTTGGAGAGAATGAAAGGTCTGATGCACAGGAGTAAACTGTCAAAAAATGAAGGGATGCTTTTTGTGTTTGATGATGAAGATTACAGATCATTTTGGATGGGGAAGACCCTTTTACCCCTTACTATATTGTTTATTAAGAAAGATGGAATAGTTGATGTTGTTCATAAAATGGATGTATATAAAGATCCTTTCGACCAACATGTTCCGACATATCCTTCCAGGCAACGGTGTAAATATGCGCTCGAAATAAACCAGGATGTAATTACAGAGAATTTGCAGAATGGCAATGTTCAAATATCAGAAAAATGAAGCTCCACGGCCTTTTCCCGACCTGTCGGGATGGCATCTTTGGATTCGGGATTGCTTGAGATGATTATCAACGAAAAGATTACTAAAGAGAATGAAGGGACACGTATAGATATTTATCTGCGTTACGTGACCGGCATTAGCAGGAAAGAAATACAAAGGCAGTTTCGTTGCGTAACGGTCAACGGTTGTCCTGTAAAAGAGAGTTATATGCTTAAGGTGGGTGATCAGATTTTTTCGAAGTTCAATACTGTAGATCCTGAGATAAAACCGGTCAATATTGATTTAGCGATTCTTTATGAAGATGATCATGTTATTGCCATTGATAAGCCGAGCGGTTTACTTTCCTGTCCTGCAGGAAAAAATCCGGGTGAGCCTTCTGTTTTATCGGCTCTTGTAGCCAAGTATGGAAAACTGGCAAGGTCAGGAAACCCTCTGATGGAGGGCGTGATTCACAGGCTTGATAAGGAGTGTTCAGGCGTGATCATCTTTGCAAAATCTAACCGCGCTTTGGAAAAAATAAAACAGCAGTTTTCCTCTCGTATTGTTTTGAAAGAATATGTAGCGCTCGTGCATGGTTTTCTCAGAAAACCATCACTCACTGTTTCGGCTCCGTTGAAGCTGTTAAAAACAAAATGGAAGGTAAAAGTAAATGAGGAAGGAAAAGAAAGTATTACACGTGTTAAGGAGATTAAAAGAGGAAGAATCAGTTCTCTTGTTCAATGTATACCCGTGACCGGTCGCTCTCATCAGATAAGGGCTCATCTTGCTCATATAGGAAATCCCATAATAGGAGAAAAGAAATATCATCTTAAGTGTAGAGTGTGTTCTAGCAAACGCCTTATGTTGCATTCAACAAAACTTCAGTTTATTCATCCGGTAAAGGATGTCCGTTTGACAATAGAATCGCAGCTACCCGCGGAATTTAAACTCATTTAAGTTCACTTTTTAAGGTTCGCTGTTGAAACTGAGAACATGAAACTTTGAACTGTGAACATTATTGCTATATTCGTGCAATATATGAGATGGGATGAGATATTAATTACAACCAGGCGTGATACTCCTACTGAGGCAGAAACTGTTTCCAATAAATTAATGCTCAAAACTGCCATGATAAGAAGACTTTCCAGCGGCGTATATATATATCTACCGTTTGGGATGAGAACCCTTTTGAAAGCAATGAATATTGTCAGGGAAGAAATGAACCGGATTGGAGCGCAGGAAGTAATGCTCCCTGTTCTACAGCCGTTGGAGTTATTGAAAGAAACCGGTCGTGATAAAACCCTTGGATCCATACTCTTTACAACCAAAGATAAGAGCAATAAAATTTATGCGCTTGGGCCGACGCATGAAGAGATCGTAACACACCTGGCAAGGGTTGAAATCAATTCGTACAGACAGCTGCCCATATCGCTGTATCAGATACAAGTCAAGTTCAGGGATGAACCGAGACCGAGGGGTGGTGTTTTGAGATCCAGGGAATTTATAATGAAGGATTCATACAGTTTCAACAAAGACTGGGAGTGCCTGAGCGGGAGTTATAAAAAACATTATGATGCTTATGTGAGAATATTCAAAAGGAGCGGAGTAAATGTGCACATTGTGGAGGCGGATACCGGCGCTATGGGAGGGAGTGAATCTCATGAGTTTATGTGCCGCTCAGATGCGGGTGAGGATTCCATGGTGTTATGCGGTAAATGTTCATATTCAGCAAATGTTGAAAAAGCTGAATGTCTCCAGCCTACTCATCAACCAGCATCAAGGACTCAGATATTGCGCAAACCTGAAGAGGTGAACACTCCGGGCAAGCACTCTGTACAAGAAGTTGCGGGTTTTCTCGGCTTGAAAGGAGAGGATGTAGTTAAAACGATTGTTGTAAGAGGATCAAAAAAATATTACGCTTGTCTTATTCGCGGCGATCATGAGATAAATCTGCTTAAGCTGCAAAGGGCGCTTAAAGAGTCGAGTATAGAACTTGCAACACCGGATGAAGTTGAAAATGTTACCGGATCAGTTTTTGGTTTTACAGGTCCTGTTGGCCTAACTGAAAAGAATCTGGATATTATTTGTGATAATTCAATTGAAAATATTTCCAACTTTGTTGCGGGCGGAAACAGAAAGGATACTCATCTTATCAACGTCAATTTATACAGAGATTTTAAACCTACAAGGATAGCCGATGTGAGATTAATAAAAGAGGGAGACCCATGTCCGCGCTGTTTGGCACCGGTGTCTGTGACTCCATGTATCGAAGTCGGTCATATTTTCAAATTGGGGACAAAATACTCAGAGGCTATGGAACTGAATTTCCTTACCGAAAAGGGCGAGAACAAACCGGTTGTTATGGGTTGTTATGGGATCGGGGTAAACAGGATAATAGCCAGCGCAATTGAAACGCATAATGATGAAAAAGGAATTATATGGCCCAAAGAACTTGCTCCTTTTAATGTTTATCTTGCATCGATCAATCCTTCCGATAAGAACATAAAAAAGATATCGCAGACCCTCCATGATAATTTTGAGATGTCCGGATTGAGTGTTTTATGGGATGATAGAGACACGTCCGCAGGGGTTAAATTCGCGGATGCGGATCTTTTAGGCATTCCTGTTCGTGTTATTGCAGGAAAGAAACTTCTTGAGAATGGAAAAGTTGATATCAAAAAGAGAGTGGATGGTCAGGAGGTTCAGGTTGAATGGGAAAAAGCCGTTGATCAGTGCCGCAATATTTACAACAGTTTGCCTTTTTAGCTGTACACAAGGTCCTATAAACAATTCTAATCCAGGAAAAAGCAGCGATTCAAGAAGGATTGTTCATTTCACTTGGATTAATGAGCCTTCGAGCAAGGCTCAAGTCCCGTTTGTGCAGATCATAACAAATGAGGGTTACACAAAAAAAACATCTAAGCTTCTGGATGGATTAGATTTTCTTCCCCAGGGAACCATTATAAGAGGGAAGGGCCCTATTCCTGATGAGTATTTTGATGATGGGATTAAATCGTTGAGAGAGTTAAATATGGAGATGTTGAACGTTCTCTTGGTCAAGCCTCAAAAAACAGATCTGCCCAAGATTGACAGACTCATGATCATTGAGTTTGATGGGGAAGAATATGTCATAAGCAGAGACAGGCAGTTAACATCGGAGCAGTTTAAAATATTTGATAATGTTGAGAAAGGAGTGCTGGGAATACTCAGCGGCGCTTATCTGATTCCTGCCGGTCAAAGGGATAACAACTTTGGTTCTCCTAAGAGAATAGTTTATTGCAAGGCAGGAAAGGCAGACTTTGTTGTTCAGGGTATAGCCAATAAAGCGTATAAAATGAAAAATGAATCCTTATTTTCCGGACTGAAGTTTATGCCTGAGAACAGCAGATTTTTTGTTTCTTACGATGTTGAAGAGCAGGAGTTTGAAGATATCCTGAAAGGTTTGAAGCAAGCAGGGCTGGAAGAGTTGTCCTACAAAGGTGATTTTAATGTGACGCCGACAGAGGCGGAGAGGTTGGTGGTAATTGATTTTGGTTCAAAGGTTTATACTGTGAATCCAGCTATGCAGAAAACATTGAATCAGCTCTCTATTTTCGACACGGTTGAGAATGCAGTGCAGAAATTAATGTGGCTCTATGGAGTTTTCGAGTTGAAAACTGATAAGTAATATAATCAATTCTGGTATCATAGCATAGTTGGAGGTTTTTCTTGTGCAATGATGGGCAGTGGATAGAATTATTAAGATTTTTTTGGAGGATATTCTATGAAAATAGCAATTAATGGTTTTGGCAGGATTGGAAGGCTTCTTTTAAGATCAATGATCGAAAGAAATCAGAAGAGTCAAACCTATAATATTGTTGCTATTAATGATCTTGCTCCAGCTCCGACACTTGCACATTTATTTAAATATGACAGTGTTTTTGGTCCTGTTAAGTGGGATGTTAAATCCAGAGAAAATGCTATAGTTGTTGATGGCAGAGAATACCCTGTCACAAGTGTAAAAAACCTCGCTGAACTTCCATGGAGAAAACTTGAAGCAGAGTTAGTTTTTGAATCTTCAGGTGTTTTCACAAAGAAAGAGGAATGCCAAAAACATATTGATGCTGGAGCTGAGAGGGTCATTCTCACTGCCCCGGCAAAAGGAGATGTGGATACAACCGTAGTGGTTGGCGTCAATCACGACAAGATTCAGCCACAGCATAAGATTATCTCTAACGCCTCCTGTACAACAAATTGTCTGGCGAATATAGTCAAGATTATCCATAGTAATTTTGGGATTGAAAAGGCGCAGATGAATACGATTCATGCTGTTACTAACGACCAGAAAACTGCTGATCAGATACATTCAGATTTGAGAAGGGCAAGGGCGTCTCTAGTTAATATTATTCCCACATCAACAGGTGCTGCTAGGGCAATCGGATTGGTTATGCCTGAATTAAAAGGAAAGATTGACGGGTTCGCAACGAGAGTTCCTGTGATTGATGGTTCGTTGGTCGATTTGACTGCACTTTTGAAAAGAAAGGTAACTGTTGAGGAAATAAATGGCGCATTGAAGGCAGCAGCATTAAATGAGTTGAAAGGGATACTGGGATACACAGAGGATGAAATCGTATCTTCGGATATTGTTGGTAATTCATGCTCAGCAATAGTTGATGCAAAGTGCACATTGGTTACGGATGGCAATCTGGTTAAGGTTGTTGCATGGTATGACAACGAATGGGGTTATGCAAATAGATGTGTCGATCTGGCTTATTATCTTTCTGAAAAAAGACTCCCATCATAATTGGTAAAAAAATAAGATGTCTAAGCTTGCTCTTAACGATATAGATATTTCAGGTAAAAAAGTATTTGTTCGCGTAGATTTTAATGTTCCTATCGTTGATGGTGAAATCATCGACTCGACAAGGATTGAGGAATCTATTGAGACGATAAAATACGTTTCCGGAAAAGCAGTTTGTTTTCTTGCAAGTCATCTTGGAAGGCCGAAAGGAGTGGATGCGAAGCTGTCTCTTGAGTCTGTCAGGAATGAACTCTGCAGGCTTTTGAATAAGGATATTAATTTTATAACCGATTTTTCAGATAAGAGCTGTCTACAAAATTGCAGAAAAGGCGATATTTTCCTCTTTGAAAACCTGCGGTTCAACAGTGGTGAGGAAAGCAATAGTGAGGAGTTTGCAAAACTTCTTGCACAAGGTATGGATGTTTATGTCAATGAAGCATTTTCTGCTTCTCATCGTAAGCACGCGTCTGTTCATGCAATAACAAGATTTATTTCTGTGAAGTGTGCAGGGTTTCTTTTGAATAAAGAAATTCTGAGTTTGGAAAATCTTCTGCATAGTCCGAAAAGGCCGTTTGTCCTGATACTGGGAGGGGCTAAGATAAATGATAAGGTTCCTCTTTTAAAAAGTCTTATTGGTAAGGTTGATACTTTGTTGATTGGTGGAGCAGTTGCCTTTAGAACTTTTAATGCACTTGGTAAAGGCGGCACAACAGACAAAGATGTTATTGAGATAATGGAGATTGCCAAAAAGAAGGGAGTCAAGATTATTCTTCCTTGTGATGCGGTTATTACAAAAGAGTTAAAATCGGGAGCTATAACCTCTGTTGTAGAAGATGTCCCGGATGGATATATTGCAGCAGATATAGGTCCGAAATCGATCAAAAAATTTGAAGAGGAATTAAAAAGTGCGAGGACTGTATTTTGGAATGGTCCGTTGGGAGCTTATGAGTATGATGATTTCTCATACGGAAGTCATAAGATCGCCAGCTTTCTCACGTCTCATGAAATGGCAGGTGCTTTCACTGTTGCAGGAGGTGGCGACGTGGTTGGGGCTCTTGGAGGTTTCGGACTAAAGAATAAGTTTAGGCATGTATCAACAGGAGGGGGAGCATGTCTTGAATTTTTAAGTGGTGATAAATTACCGGGATTTGAAGTTCTACCGGACAAGAAGTGATGATTATAAAAAAGATTGCTCCTTCTATTTTATCGTGCAATTTTGCCAAAATGGAGGATGAAATCAGAAAAGTTGAGGCAGCAGGCGTTGAAATGCTTCATATAGATGTAATGGATGGGCATTTTGTGAAAAATCTGACCGTTGGACTTCCGATCATTGAAGCAATAAGAGGGATTACAAAGCTCCAACTGGACGTTCATCTTATGATTGATAACCCGGATGAATATATAGATGACTATCTTAATGCCGGTGCTGACACTATTTCATTTCATGTTGAAACTGTCGCGAGAGAAAAAAGCAGGAGGAAGATCAGTGAAGGATATACGGTGATACTGCTTGATGAACCGATTCTCGATGAAGAAAAATATCTTTTCATAGTTGAAAAAATCAGAAAGGCGGGTAAGAAGGCTTGTCTTGCGTACAATCCATCAACGATGTTGGAAATTGTAGACCCTGTTTTCATAAAGAAACTTGATATGATTCTCATAATGACTGTGTGGCCGGGATTTGGAGGACAAAAATTTATTAATCCCACTGAGGAAAAGATCAAAAACGCACGTAAAAACTTTCAGGAAATAGATATTGAAGTCGATGGGGGAATTAATTCTGAAACTGCTAAGATTGCTTTGAGGGCAGGGGCAAATGTTTTTGTTGCAGGCACCTACATATTTAAGTCTAATAATATCGCATCTACTATTAAGGAGCTCAGGAGCATAATTTCCTGATAGAGGTTATTAGATTGGGGTCAACTAAGAATGATCAGCAGGTCCATCAGGCCTGGTTTAAGTGTGAAAAGTGCGGAAATATAATCTACTATAGAGAATTTAAAGAAGTACTTGATATATGCCAATCATGCAGTTATCACTATCCATTGACTCCCCAGCGTTGGATCGATTGTATATTTGATGAAGATTCATTTGAAGAACTCGACAGACAAATAGCTTCAGTTGATATTCTTGGTTTTGCGGAACAGATAAATTATTCAAATAAACTTAGAGAATTAAGATCTAAGTTTGAACAGAATGATGCTATTATAACAGGAACAGTCGAGTTAGATTCTCAGACTGCTTATGTTGGAATCACTGATTCGCGTTTTCTTATGGGTTCAATGGGGAGTGTGGTGGGGGAAAAAATCTCCAGAATTTTTGAATATGCGCATGATGCCGGCTGTCCAGTGATAACTATTACTACTTCTGGCGGTGGAGCCAGAATGCATGAAGGAGCAATTTCTCTGATGCAGATGGTGAAGACAAGTCAGGCGGTCAGAAAATACCGATCAAACGGAGGATTGTATATTAGTATTCTTGCCAACCCTACAATGGCGGGAGTCATGGCCAGTTTTGCTGCGCTAGGTGACATTATAATTGCTGAACCCAAAGCTCTCATCGGGTTCACCGGTCCTAGGGTTATTGAGCAGACCATTAAACAATCTCTGCCTCCCGGGTTTCAAACATCAGAGTTCATGCTCCAGCATGGGTTCGTCGACATGATTGTGGAGCGCAAAGGCATGAGATCAATGCTGACAAAGCTTGTCGATTATCTTTGGCTGTAAAATCGTAGAGCGTAGATCCTAGGGCTTGGATTGTAGAGTTCAAAGCATGAAACGTCGCCTAAGTTTATTCTAACTGATTAGCAATGTTGTGTGATCTACGATTCAGGTTCTACGTTCTACGATTTGTGTATTTCAAGTAAGCTATATTACACAGCTGATCGGCTTCTTTATTTTTTTCTCTTTCTATCCATTTGAGATTAAGATTGGTGAACTTCATCAATAAAACCCTGATTTTTGCGTGTATATTTGCGAGTTTTGGAGAACGGATTTTAAAGTTACCTTTTAACTGTTCGATTACAAGTCTGGAGTCCCCCATTATCAATATCTCAACATTATTGTGAAAATTTTCTTTGTCTAGATACTCCAAAAGTTTAAGGCAGGCTGTGTACTCTGCGACATTATTTGTTGCATTGTCAGAGTATGGTTCACAAGCGAGTCCATAATCTTCATAAATTTTCTTTCCGGTATTGTAGACAACTAATCCATAACAAGCAACGCCCTTCGGATTAACGGGTTGACACAGGCCGTCGAAATATGCTTCAATTATTCGTTTTCCTCCTCAAGTAATGCGGCAGTTAAAGCGCCTTGTGCGATTGCATTTAGAGGCTCTTTGGATAGTTTGACATCTTTAATTCTAAGAGGAAACCTTGTTCTATCGAGTTCTTGTTTGATTAATTCTGTAAAACCTTTTGCCAATATTGTACCGCCTCCAAGTGCTAATGTGACTGCAGAAGGGAATTGAGGCAGATCTTGTGAAAGTTCTAACTTCTCTTTAATGAGTGAAAGGGTGTAGTTTACCAACGCTCTATAATATATCGATATCGCCTCTTCTTCTCGTGATTTTGAGCTGGATAAATCAATTCCCTGCTCTTTAATCATAGTTACTCTTGATGTTCTGATTCCCAGTACCTTGGCAGCGTTTTCGTCAATCCAGTCTCCGCCCCTCGCAATTGAAAAGGAAATGCATGGAACCGCTTCAAAACATACACAGACGTTGAACATACCTCCCCCGCAAGAAATAGCGATTCCGGTAAAATTATCATCAGCAAGCTCTGCCAAGGCAAGAGCCCTTCCTTCTACGATACAACTTGGCGTATATCCGAGTGAAGAAACAAGTTTATTAAAAACTTCCTGGTGGTATATCACATTTAATTCTGCATCGATTGGTTCTGCCGGAATAGTGTAGTAACAAAGTTCATTGGGTTTAGACGGTTTACCTATTATATTTTCTATAAGCAGCTTCATGATAGGAATTGCTTCGATTTCTCTTGGACTTATCATTCCCGATCTCATTGGCCTTCTTATTTCCTTATTCAGGACGTTTGCAAGTTCGAAGGCTTTGTCACCGAGTATAAAGAGAATGTCATTCTGGACAATATACTGAACTTCAAGTTTTGTCAGAAGATTTTTTGTTATATTGTCTACAGGTGTTTCAACGAAAGCGTTCCTCTGCTTTCTGAATTCGGTCTTGTTTCCGTCAGCCCTTACTGCCGCAACAAGATTTACCGTTCCAACATCTAATCCCTTTGCCATAAGTTCCTCACCA
>JACQRL010000097.1 GCA_016206485.1 Planctomycetota bacterium
AGACTGTTAAGACAGTTTAGACTTGCTTGACTGTTAAGGCTATTTATTCAATCATCGTCCCGCAGCCGGACTCGGTAAACAGTTCCATTAAAAGTGTATCAGAAGACAGGCCGTTAATAAGATGGACTGATCGAACTCCATTTTCTATCGCCTTAAAAGCGGACTGGACCTTCGGGAGCATCCCTCCTGCTATCACTTTTTCTTCAATAAGCTCTTCGGCAAGACTTCTAGTAAGTTTAGAGATGATATTTTTTTCACGATCGAGAACACCATGAACATTGCTTACCAAAATCAGTTTTTCAGCCTTAAGAGCGCATGCAATCGCAGAAGCTACAGTATCAGCATTAATATTATAAACCTCTCCATCATCATCAGAAGCAAGGGAGGAAATCGCAGGAGTAAAACCTCCATTAATCAGCACATTTATCACGTTAACATCAACACCAACAATGTCGCCAACTAAACCGAAATCAATCGGTTTTTTGCTGCCATCTACATGAACCGGAGGGCGCTTCTTAGCGCTTATCAAATTGCCGTCAATACCGGATAAACCGACAACACGCAGACCGCACTTTCTTAAAATTGTGACTATGTCTGTATTGATCTGCCCAGCAAATACCATTTTTGTGACTTCGAGCGTTTTCTCATCTGTAATCCTGCGTCCATCTACAATCTTCGGTTCGATCCCCAATTTTTTGGAAAGAGCGGTCGCCTGCTTGCCGCCACCATGAACAAGCACCATTTTAATACCGACACGAACACATAACGCGACCTGCTCGCAGAAGTTCTTTAAATTATCTTCATTGTCGGCGATCTCTCCGCCAATCTTTACAACCATAACCTTTCCAGAAAACTTGTTTATATAGGGCAATGATTCGCGAAGAAGCGGAATATCATCTCTTTTCATTGTTATGACACGAATTTGTTAAGCACTGCTTTTTGCACATAAAGCCGATTTTCTGCCTGCTGATACATTAAATTACTGTCAGAATCAGCTACTTCATCAGTTATCTCCACATTCCTTCGAAACGGCATACAGTGCATAATCTTTGCCTGCTGAGCTATTTTAAGCAGATTGCTATTTACAATTCTATCTTTATATCTTTGTCTGCCTGAAAGATCCTGATCAGCCTGAGAATACAACTTCGGTGAAGACCATGATTTCGCATAGATTATCTGCGTATCTTTATCAAGATCAGATGGATTACTTACAAATTTAACTTTTTTTGTTTCACTACAAATTTCAGAAGGGATAAAATATTCTTCCGGAGCACAAACAGTAAGGTCGCACCCGAATTTTACTGCCGCTGACAAAAATGAAAGCGTAACAGCTAGTGGCAGGCGCCTCGGATGATATGTCCAAAATAGCGCAACTTTAACCTTGTTAGTTTTTCCAGCAACTTCTCTAACTGTCATGATATCTGCAAGCGCCTGACATGGATGAGAAATACAACTTTCCATATTTATAATTGGATTTTTGCTGTGTTTTGCAAACGCAGAAAGTATCGGCTCAGAAGCATCAACCTTAATATCCTGAAGCTCAGGAAACGCGCGTATACATAGCGCCTGGTAATATCTTTCTAAAACTCTTACAGCATCGATAACATGTTCTGCTCTATCTGAGTCCATGGGAATGCCGCTTCTCCATTCTAGATTCCATGTCTGTCCGCCCACTCCGATCGTGGAAGGGCTGCCTCCAAGCTGTTTTATAGCAAGCTCAAAAGAGATTCGCGTTCTCAGAGACGGGTTAAAAAATAGCAGGGCAATATCTTTATTTTTCAGCGGTTTGTTGTCGAACTTTCCAGACTTGTATTTGGCAGCTGTTGTGATAAGATCATCAAGAAAATCGCGGTCAAAATCACTGATACTGATGAAGTCTTTTGGTCTCATAGACTTTATACTGTCCGTAGAGTTTTAGCAAAAAGAGAAAGAAACAGTTCAACTTCGGCAGGAGTGATTATCAATGGAGGAAGCAGACGTATGATATCAGGCGGATTAGCTGTTCCTACAATAACACCTTCCTTCAAAAGTTTGTCCTGAACCTCAGCGGCAGGTTTAGATAAGGTCACTCCGATTAAAAGCCCTGCACCGCCTACAGATTTAATACCTGCAAGCTCTCTTAGACCGGCGAAAAGCATGATCGAGCATTCTCTCACATTTGAAAGTTTTTCTTTAACAACATCATATGTCGCGCAAATAACCGAACACGCAAGCGGACCGCCTCCAAATGTCGAACCGAGCTCTCCATAAGCAACACCATCCGCAATCTGAGAAGATACCACTACTGCACCTGCAGGAATTCCGCTGGCAATCCCCTTTGCAAGCGTAATCATATCCGGCACAACCTTATATTTACCGGCAAAATACATGTCGCCTGTCCGCCCCGGCGCAGTCTGGACCTCATCAAAAATCAAAAATGCCCCATTTTCTTTTGTTGCCTTTCTTAACTTTACAAAAAACTGTTCGCCCGCCGTGACAGCTCCCGCCATGCTCTGCACAGGTTCCAAAATAACTGCCGCGACATCCGGCGATAATTTACTTATGACATCATCTGCATCTCCAAACTTTGCAAAAACAATATCTTCAATAATATATGGCGCCAGTTTTCTGTATTTTTCAGTGCCAGTTGCATTAAGAGACAGCAGCGTTCTCCCATGAAAACTATTTTCCATCGCAATAATTTTTCTTCTTCCAGTCTTTGCAACAGCAAGCCGGAGAGCTGACTCATTGGCCTCAGTCCCGGAGTTCACAAAAAACACTGACTGTAATCCCGGTGGAGCAAATGAGACTATCTTTGAAGCTGCTTCAGCACGTACCGAGAGATTAACCGAAGTTGAATAAAAAATTAATTTCTCGGCCTGCGATTTAATTGTAGAAACAATCCTCGGGTGGCAGTGTCCGGTTGAGGCAACCGCATGTCCAGCATACATATCAAGATACTTTTTCCCTTTCTTATCATAAACAAAACATCCCTCACCTCTGACTATCTCAATATCCATTGTCTTAAATGCCTTCAAAAGATGAGAGCTGTTCCCCTGATTCCTGACTTCTGACTCCTGTATTCTGTCTCCTGTATTCAGTCTACTCATTTTACACCACCTCACCGCAGATTGGCAGTCCCAGCTCCTCGCTGAATCCGCACGCTATATTCATGCACTGCACTGCCTGACCTGCTCCGCCTTTAATCAAGTTATCTATTGCTACAAAAACAACGCCAAATTCCGGATTACTCGACGCAGATATAAAAACCGAGTTAGTATTTTTTGTCCACTTTATGTTAGGGGGAGCAT
>JACQRL010000098.1 GCA_016206485.1 Planctomycetota bacterium
AAGGTTTCTGAAGATGATCTTGCTGCAGTTGTTATTAAAAATCGGGCGAATGCGTTATTCAATGAAAATGGGTGTTACGGAGCGACATTATCAAATGAGGATATCGCTAATAGTTCTGTAGTAGCCAGTCCTATAAGAGTACTTGATATAGCGCATTATGCAGACACTGCCATGTGTTTGATACTTGCTGAAGAAAGTTTTATAAAAGAAAAAAAGATAAAATCTCAGCCTGTATGGGTCAACGGCTTTGGTTTTTGTAATGGTTCGAATACCCTTGAATCCCGTGAGTGGGTTCAGCCGAAGGAAGCGTCACTTGCCTCTCAAAAGGCGCTGAAAATGGCAGGCTTAAAAAATAAAGATATAGATTTTGTCGAAATCTCTGACACTTATTCATATAAGGAACTGCAGCTGCTCGAGACAGCAGGATTCTGCAAGTTTGGTTCAGCTAAATCTGATCTGAAAAAAGGAAAATTTGACATAGGAGGAGCTCTCCCTGTCAATGCTTCAGGAGGAGAATTAGGAAATGGAACTCTTCTTGAGGCTACAGGTTTATTTAAAGTTACGGAGCTGGTGAAGCAATTAAGAGGACATGCAGGCAGAAGACAGCTGCCTAAGAAAGTCAGCAACGGATTTGCTTTGGGGTGGAGAGATATTCCTACAACATCATACGCGGCGATTGTGATGGGAAATAAAAAATGATGGAAAAGAAGACAGAAGTCAGAACTCAGGAATCAGGTAGAGACAGATGAAGGGAAAGGCTGCGATAGTTTCTGCCGGCATAACAAAATTTGTCAGAAGGGCAAAGGAGACGCCTAAGGAACTTGCGTGGTATGCGGCGAAAATGGCGCTCGATAATGCAGGACTTTCTCTTGATGAAGTGGATGCAGTTATTCATGGAACAGCTCCTGACGCATTTGATGGAGTTCATCAGAAGGCGGAATATTTGAGTGATGCCTCCGGCGCATTCAATAAGCCTTATATAAGGTGCTACGTAGGTGGCGGCACAGGGGTCATGGCTCCGATTTATGGATGGTATTATGTCGCGTCAGGGATTTTTGATACTGTTTTGGTGGTTTGCGAAGAAAAAATGTCCAGCTGCAGACCTCATCCTCAGGCAGCGTTCCTCACAATTTTTGATCATACGACTGAGAGACCACTTGGTCCGAATTTGTTGTGGATTTTTGCGCTTGAAATGAACAGATATATGCAGGTGAACAAAATCAAGCTTGAAGATATTGCCATGGTTTCTGTTAAAAATAAAAGTAATGCAAAGAATCATCCAAGCGCTTTGTTAGGTAGTGAAGTCACATTAAAAGACATAATGGAATCGGAAGTTCTCGCCTGGCCGGTTCACAGACTTATGGTTTCCCCAATTTCAGATGGAGCGGCGGCAATTATTATAACGAATGAAGAAAAGGCGAAAAAAATCACGGACAAACCGGTTTGGATCCAGGGCGCAGGATGGTGTCTTGATACGGCGTTCTGGACGGGCAGAGACCTTTGTTACCCTCAGTATGTTGAATATGCTGCGAAGATGGCCTACAAAATGGCGGGAATCAAAAATCCCGCAAAGGAAATAAGTATTGCTGAACCATATGATCCGTTTGCTTATAAAGAATTGCATCATCTCGAAGGTCTCCAGCTTGCGCCGAAAGGAAAGGCGGCCGAGCTTTTGATGGACGGACATTTCGATAAAAATGGGAATCTGCCATCTTCACCCTCAGGCGGATTATTAGGTGTTGGAAATCCGATCGCTGCGGCAGGGATGATGAAAGTATGCGAACTTTTCTGGCAGTTAAGACATGAAGCCAGCGGGAGACAGGTGCCCGGAAATCCTAAACGAGGTGTTGCGCAGGCCTGGGGAGATCTCATGCAGGTGGGAACGGTGATTGTTACAGGAGTTGATAAACCATGAAAAACCTCAGAGGAACCGGTTTAAAAGAAAAAGATTTTGAAAGAGAATTCACGGTCTATTATAAACCTCAGCTTGAATATAGGTGGGATACCGGACTTGCGATCGGTAAATTTCTGGAAGGGCTCAGGGACGGAAAACTTTTTGGAAAAAAATGCAATAAGTGCAAAAGAATATTGTTCCCTCCCAGAGCATTTTGTGAAAGATGTTTTGTTGATACAGATGAGTGGATTGAAGTTAAAGATACAGGTACAATCAATACTTACTCTCTTTGCTACATTACCTGGGATATGAAACAGCTTAAGGATCCTCAGATTCCCGCGGTCATCGAGATTGACGGGTCATCCGGAGGATTCCTCCATATTGCGAAGATTGATCCGAAACAAATTAAAATCGGGATGAAGGTACAGGCAATATGGAAAAGGGCAGGGGAAAGAACCGGCTCGATCACAGACATAAAATACTTTGTTGCCGGAGAAGAATAAGATGAAGGAATTAAAAAATCACAACGATAAACTGACATTTTTTTCAGGGAATATTCCACTGGAAAGTCTTTATACGGTAGGTATCGCAGGGGATAAATTTTTCCAGTCGCTTAAAAATATAGGGGCTCTTCTCAGTTCTAAATGCAGTAGGTGTAATTACGTTTATGTTCCGTGCAGGCTATTCTGTGAAAGATGTTTTGATGAGTTGAAGGAATATAAGGAACTCGAGCCCGTTGGCGCTGTATACAGTTTTTCAGAGGTAAATATAGAAAGGGATGGCAGCCCGGTGAAAACTCCTGTACAGGCAGCGCTTATCAAGATCAATGGGGCAGACAGTCTATTTTATCACAGATTGAATGTCAAGAAGCCAAAGATCGGAATGAAAGTGAAGGCAGTTTTAGAAAAATACCGCAAGGGTTCGATCAATGACATTAGATACTTTGAAGAAATCTAAGCAGTCTGCCTAGTCTCAAAGATTATTTGATAGTCTGATAGTCCAATGGTCTTATGGTCTGTTAGTCAGGATTGAGTTATATTCTATCGCATTAACATTGCTGCGAATGGGGCGGTGCCTGCCATCACAACAATTTTGCCAATAAATTCCAATGTGCTGGAGTATGAACGGGCAAACGGATCCCCCTGCATGCCTCTTACCGGAGCGTTTTGTTCACTCAATATTTTAGACTCCTGTTCAGTCAGCAACTGAGATTTGCATAGAGAACTCTGCTGGCTTTCATTATTTGTCAGAATGACTCCCGGAAAAACAACATTCCCGGAGATAAGACAGATGAGACAGGCTAACATGACTGTTCTACATTTCATAATTAATCCTCCTTAAAGTATATATATAGTAGACGGATAACTGACAAATTGAACTGCAATTTTGAAGTTTGATTCATAGACATATATTGTATCACAGATTTATGGATTAGAGAAGATTACACAGATCAGTTCGCAATTCGCTTTATTTGAAGAGAAGCAGATCCGAAATTCAATATCAGCCCCACTCTCTTCCCACTCGCCTTTAGGTATGATAATAACTGCTTTTCAAACAACTCTATTATTTTGCTTCTGCTTTTAAGCTCTACTAACACCTCATTTTCTATGATGAAATCTACCCTATGAAACCCCAAAATAGTTTCATTATATTGTACACGTATTAAAGCTTGATTGGCAAATATTAACTGTTCGCTTTTGAACTCGCAGACTAATGCTTTTTCATATATTTTCTCAGAAAAACCTGGGCCAAGATGACTGTGTACCTTCATAGCAATACCTATTGTTTTGTGGGTGATAATATTTGTGTCTATAAAAGAATGTATGATTTTAAATCGGTGAGATCTCAATTTAATCTATGAAATCTGTGCTTATGTCAGTTCTAAAGTTATAATCTACTGGTTTTAAGTCTATGAAATATGCAGATATATGCCTTCCTATACCTCAGAACCTGACATTCACTTATTCTGTTCCCACAAAATTTCTTTCATCTGCGCAGATTGGTCAGCGTGTTGTTGTTCCATTCAGGGAGAGGATCACAAGCGGCTTTATCGTGAACTTGAAAGATAAGTGTGATCTTAAGTATACAAAAGATGTCATAACTCTTATTGATAAGAATCCTTTGTTGTCACCAACCATGCTGGAGCTTGCCAGATGGATTTCTCAGTATTATATTTCATCTCTGGGACAGACTCTTCAGTTTTTTGTTCCTCATTCAATAAGAAGAAAAATTAAAAGGAAGACGATTGATTTTTATTATATAGCTGACAAGAAGTTGGCGGAAGAATTGCTGTTAAAACTGCCAAAAAATAAACACAGACAAAAGCTGCTCATCAAAATATTACTGAATAGTAAAGATGCTGTTGATTTCAAACAGCTTAAAAGACTTTGCGCAGTAAACCGAGCATCGCTGGATGCGCTTATAGATGATGGGATAATAAAAGTCGAAAGAAAAAGTCGAATAGAGGAGCTGCATAAGGTTTTCCGTAAAGTAGATGATTTTAAACTTACTGAGGAGCAGGAGAGCGCGGTGGAAAAGGCATTGCAATCCAGAAAGTTGGTTTCGTTGCTTTTTGGAGTTACCGGTTCAGGCAAGACAGAGGTATATGCGCGGATAGCCAAGCGCGTTGCAGGCAGCGGGAAGAGAAGCATAGTTCTTGTTCCTGAAATCGGTTTGACGCCTCAGCTGGTTTCATATTTTGAGAACAGGTTTCCGGGAAAAGTCTCAGTGCTGCACAGTTATCTTACTCCTCTGGAAAAAAGTCTTGAATGGGAACGTATAGTTTCAGGAAAAGTTGATGTTGTCATCGGGACAAGATCTGCAATTTTTGCGCCTGTAAAAGATCTCGGTTTTATCGCGATTGACGAGGAGCAGGATGCTTCATACAAAGAACATTCAAACCCTCAGTATAACGCAATTCAAGTGGCAATTAAACGTGCCGAGCTGGAAGGGGCAAAAGTAATGCTGGGATCTGCTACTCCCTCAGTCGAATCGTTTTATCTGGCTCAAAAAGGTGAGTATGAACTTATAACGCTTTCAAAAAAGGTTTACACTGTTCAGGAGCCGTTGATATCAGTCATCGATATGAAACAGGAAAGATTTAAAAGAGGGAGGTTTACTATCCTGAGCTCTTATTTACAGGAGCGTATTAAAGATGTGATTGAGCAGAAAAAACAGGCCCTGATTTTTGTGAACAGAAGAGGATATTCCACAATATTATTTTGTTATAGATGTAAGTTTGGATACAGCTGTAAAAGTTGCGATACACCGCTTACATTTCATAAGGACTTGAACTCATTTTTGTGCCATTATTGTCTGAAAGAATATGAATCAATAAAGGCTTGTCCGAGATGCGGTTATCAAAAGCTGACAAGTCTTGGTGTCGGCACAGAGAAGGTTTTCGAAGAGGTTAAAAGGATTGTCAACTGCGAGGCTGCGAGAATGGACTCAGATACGATGAAGTCAAGAAGGGATTATATATCGCTGCTGCAGAATCTGTATGACGGAAAGGTCGACATGCTTGTCGGAACACAGATGGCGTGTAAAGGTTTGGATGTGGAAAAAATCGTGCTGGTCGGGATTGTTTATGCCGAGGCGAACCTTACCCTTCCTGATTTCAGAACTATTGAAAAAACATTTCAGCTGATACATCAGGCGGCGGGAAGGGCGGGCAGGAGAAATGAAAGGGCAGAGGTAATAATCCAAACCGCGATGCCGAATCATTTCGTTATTGAGTTCGCAAGATCGAACAATTATTTGAAATTTTATGAGGTAGAAATCAAACACAGGCACGATTTTTTATATCCTCCGTTCAGCAGGCTGGTCAGGATTTTATCTGAGGATAAAAATGAGAGTTTGGCAGTCCAACGGATTGAAAAGGCAAAGGAATCACTAAGTAAAATTAATGGAGTTGAAGTACTCGGTCCGGGAAAGCCTTTCTTTAAAAAATTGCAGGGAAGGTACAGGTATCACGTGCTTGTAAAAGTCAAAAGTGATGCTGATGATTTGCAGAAAGCTCTGCGCAGGATTACAGAAGAGCAGCATTTTAAATTGAGGGTGGATGTAGATCCGGTGTCGCTACTCTGAGTCTTGGATCGTAGAATGTAGAACGTGGAGCGTAGATCGAAATAACGAAAGGATATCGGCAGAAAGTATTTTTCAATAAAGTTCAATATTAATCTAAAGTATTTTTTGTCAGGTGTCGATAAGGTCTACATGGAAACTGAAAGACTAAATTCATTGTCGGAGAGAGGTGGGCGTGATCTTTCTATACATAAGGATAGGGTTAGAGATCTCAGGCACAGAGCTGTTCGTAGAGGATTGCCCGACGATATCAGACACAGGCGCCTGCAGGAGGAAAGACCAAGGGTTAATCTGGATACGTTTAAGGATCTGTCTTTTGATGTCCAAAAGGAAGTGATTTCCAAGGCACCGAAGGATCTCAAAGTTGAGCTTTTCAAAAAACTGCCTAATGATCTGCAGATTGAGCTTTTCAGCAAGGTTCCAAAGGATGTAAAAATAGACCTTTTCAAGGAACTTCCAAAGGATATGAAGATTAATCTGCTAAAGCATGCCCCTGATGATGTTAAACTAAATATCTTTGAAAAGCTTCCTAATGACATACAAAGAGAGTTGTATAGTGAATTTGGCAATCTGCAAAAGGCGAAGTTTTTCAGGGCTCTTCCGGAAGATATGAGAGCTGCTGTTTTTAAGGAGCTCCCCAGGGATATACAACTAGACCTTTTTAATCGATTACCGAATGATTTGAAAGCGGGTCTTCTCAAACAATTACCACACGATTTGAAGGCAGATTTGCTGCAATCCCTCCCGGATGATACCAGACGGGAACTTGCTCACCTTGACAAACATCGCGATTAAAAAGACTTAACTTACCTTATATCTAAATAAGGCCAAAATAGCAGAGCGCGCTCTGATCAAGCGCCTCTGCTATTAACTTTTTTTCCTCTATCTTACCCTACAGCAGCTTTTGTTTTCTAGAGGCTACTTCATCTGAATTGATCTGTTGATCTGCCAATTTTTCAACATATTTCTGTCAAATATAGTTGACACTTACCGTAAATCTACCGTTTCGTCTATTTATACTGCTGATATGATATGGCATGGCATTTGCAATATATGGATATACAAAATGAATTTTAATGAGGTGAAGTATGTTAGGTTTAACTGAAGAAAAATCTTCAAGAGCGATAAAATTATTGCTCATCAATTTAACGGTTCTGTTTTTAGTATTCTCAGGACCGGCTTGTAAGTTTGGAGGGTCTTCAAGCAGCGGGTCTGACGATTCATCGTCATCAGTTGCCCCTTCGGAGGGGGAGGTAACAGGTCAATTACTTGATGAAAATGGAAATCCGATAGCGGGAGCTACTGTTGTAATCGGAGCAAATTCTCCTTGCGATATATCTGACGACAACGGTAACTTTAGAATAAAAGATAGGGTTGTTAACGGTACACATCCATTTTATGTGGTAACAGATGGTTTTAGAACTTTGGATGGCGCGGCAGTTGTCGTTAACGGGAATGTTTCCGTTGGAAAAGTTAAGATCGAAGGTATCAAGGATGTTGGGAATGCCCCTCACTTTAGCGACTTTCTTGCGATTGTTGAAAACAACAAAGTAAAAGTCACAGCGACTATAGATAAAGGGGCTGATGAGCTCGTAGATATCAGGGCAGAAATGCTAAGCTACGGAGTCGGAGCTGTTCTGACTAAGCAGGGTGATGTATACAAAGGAGAATTCGATCTTCCGGCGGAAGCTGGTGGACCAAGGGCAATTATTATGGGTTTTGCCAGAGATGCGGACAACAGGATCTCAACTGCTGCTGATATAACCAATGAGTTTACCGGCGCAGGCGGATCATATGCGCTCCAGACTATTAATGGTACATACTCTGGTTCGATTGGATTCCACCCAAGAGATAAAGACAGAGGCTTTGAACACAGAGGTAATGCCAAACTTGTTTTCAATAATGGTGATGCAACCGGTACATATGTTGAGCCGAATTATGCGCTACTGGTTAAGCATAATGGTAGTGTTGAACCATTTAAGCAGAAAACATCTTCAGATGGTAAGGTGCAGCTGATTGATGCGTTGAAGGGATTTTACAGGGTTGTTCTGTTTGACGGTGATGAAGATAGAAGAGTCAAGATGCTTGGAAAGCTGAATTCCGCAACAAATCCGACAGACTTCTATGGTCTTACAAGAGTATTTGATAAGTCTAAAAACAAATTCTATGGCGGACGTTTTCATCTTAAGAATAACGCCTCATTTGAATGGGGCATAGGTGATATGGCGAAGGCATGGACGATATCAAACTTTTTGCCGGAAGATGAAGGTAATTCAAACTCAATAAGTGGTACATATAAACCTCCATTCCAGTACAACGTCGCAGTCAATGTAGAAGCAGGCGTAGTCTTGGCAGGTAACTGCACACTTGGAACAACTGTTCTGAGTGGCAGTTATATCGTGCTTGATTCTACACTTGGTAAGTATCAGGGAACTCTGACGATGTCTGATGGCGCAACATTTACCTATTGGTTCATAGTTGGTTTTAAAAAGATGGCAATGTTTGGAGTGAAGAAAATTGTCTCCGGCGCAATAACAGCGTATGGAATTAATTGGGGACATAAGAGAGAAGTAGGTCAGGATTGGTTTAAGACAGCGTATCTAAAAGGCTGGTTCTTCGGATATTACAAGATTACTTCTGGACCAAACATCGGCAGCATAGGGCTTATGCATTTCAAGATGAATGAAAATGGAGAAGTTCTCACAGGAAAAGTCGGAACAATTATTTCGAGTGTTACCGGTGGAAGTCTGAGTTTCACAGGTACAAATTCTACTTACACAGGACAGTTGGCAGGAACTCTGACGGGTAACAGCGCCACATTCACAATCGCGCCGGCGAGTTCAAGAAATGCAAGTATGGGAGTATACTTGCAGAGATTGCTCGGTGATTTCTCTGACTCTTCAGGGAATAGCGGATACTTCTTTACACACAGGGTACATAAGAGCAATTAGTGGATGAATATGTTCTTTAAGGCAACTAACACCACAGCTGAAAGGCTGTGGTGTTTTTCTCTAAGTTTTGTTCAAAATACTGTAAATAATAATGAAGGAAATAATTCTCTCCTTCCCCTATTAATTCTGGCTATTGCAGTTTTGGCTCCGTTCCTTGTTTATAAACTGCTGAAAATAAAACGCAATAGTTAGTCCTTGGGCGGTATCTCGTGTGGTTCGAGATATCGCCTCATTATTCTTATCCCTGTTTCCTGACTCCTGAATCCTGAATTCTGTATACTTACTCCTGTTTTCTGTTTGCTGTTTGCTGTTAAAGTTTTATTATTCCCGTAGTTTTATGCTCAAGATTAAATCAATAATGGCACGCGAGATATTCGATTCGAGGGGAAATCCAACGCTTGAAGTTGACGTGACGTCAGTTAATGAGATTCAGACCAGAGCTGCTGTTCCGTCAGGGGCGTCAACAGGATCTTTTGAGGCAATTGAACTTAGGGATGGAAATAAAAAACGATTCAAGGGCAAAGGGGTACTTAAAGCCATTAAAAATGTCAAAAAGTGCAGCAGGCTTCTCAAAGGCAAAAAGTTTGCTTCAATCAATGAGATTGACAAGATTCTTTTAAAAAGAGATCAAACTGCGCAGAAGAGCAAGATCGGTGCAAATACCACTCTGGGGATTTCTCTTGCCTGCATAAAAGCTCTGGCGGCTGAATCGGAAAAGGAATTTTTTGAGTTTTTGGGGAAATCGAAGTCTCTGCCTATACCGTTTCTTAATATCATTAATGGCGGTGTGCATGCTGACAATGAACTTGATTTTCAGGAGTTTATGATAGTCCCTCATGGCTTTAAAAGATTTTCGCATGCCATAAGGGCTGCAAGTGAGATCTTCCAAACCCTCAAATCGATACTCAAAGAGAAACGTCATAACACGAATGTCGGAGATGAGGGAGGATTTGCTCCTCAGATAAAATATCCGCAGACTGCAATAGAGCTGATTTTGCTGGCGATCAGGAAGGCGGGCTACAAGCCGAAAAAAGAGGTCTCTATTGCCCTCGATTGCGCAGCATCAGAGTTTTTTCATAATGAGCGTTATGTTGTAAATAAAAAAAGATTCAAAGCGCGTGATTTGGTAAAGCTGTATGAAAGATTAGTTGCGGCATATCCTATCGTTTCGATTGAGGACCCATTTGCAGAGGATGATTGGGATGGCTGGATTGAGCTTACGAAAGCGATCGGTGATAGGGTTCTTCTGGTTGGGGATGATTTATATGTAACAAATCTGGACAGGCTTGCGAAAGGGGTCGCATTTTCTGCAAGCAATGCAGTCCTGATCAAACCTAACCAGATAGGAACTGTCAGTGAAACGATCGACTGCATAACTTTTGCGGAACAGAGTAATTTGTTTCGGATAATTTCTCACAGATCAGGAGAGACTGAGGATACATCGATTGCTCATATGGCTGTTGGTTTGGGGGTACCGGGGATTAAGACAGGTTCTGTCTGCAGATCTGAACGTACTGCAAAATATAATGAGTTATTAAGGATTGAAGAACTCCTCGGGAATAAAGCAGGATACGCGAAACTTCCCGGGTTTGTCAAACACCAATAAATCGTAGAACGTAGAGCGTAGATCTTGGATCTTAGGCTGATTCAAGTACACCCTTAATCACGAGCCCTTGAATCGCAAATATCAAACTGCAAATGGCAAATAGCAACCAAATTACAAAAATCACCGAAATTCAATCCCTAAATTTAAAGAGAAGACCATTCCTCAATTCTGACTCATCATACGTAACAAAGGGTGTTGATGAGTTAGGATCTTAGGGTTGATATCTCTTTTCCTTCACGTTTTATGATCTAAACTCTACGCTTTACAGGAGGTTGTGATATGAAGTACATCAAGCAGACTGTTGAGGAAGACATCGGATTTATTTCGATCAATAATCCGCCATTGAATATTTTATCAAAGGAAGTTTTTGAAGAGATATATCAATGCGCAAAAGATTTTTCATCCAATCAACAGGTGAGGGCGATTGTAATTACGGCAGAAGGGCAGGTGTTTGCCGCCGGAGCAGATATCAAGCAAATTAAGGATGTATCAGATACAGTTGAAGGTGAAAAAATGTGTCTTGAAGCTCATAAGGTCCACGATATCCTGTGGGAATCAAATAAGCCTACTATCGCAATGATAAATGGATTGTGTGTCGGCGGCGGGAATGAACTTGTGATGTGCTGTCATTTCAGGATAGCATCTGATAAAGCCAGATTTGGTCAGCCGGAGATAATGCTGGGAATTATACCGGGTTTGGGTGGTACTCAGAAACTTCCGAGATTTGTGGGTGTGTCGAAGGCGCTCGAGCTGCTTCTGACAGGCGATGTCATTTCTGCGGCTGACGCAAAATTATATGGGCTTGTAAATATGGTTATTCCTGAAACACAGCTTAAAAGGCAGACTGTCGGATTTGCAAAGAAGATGACATCAAAGAGCGGTATCGCAGTCGCGAAAATTCTTGAATGTGTAAGGCGAGGTATTGAGATGCCTCTTAAGGATGCGCTGAAGCTGGAGGCAAAAGGATTCGGTTTTATGATGACGCAGGAAGATAAGAAAGAGGGTGTTCAGGCGTTTATTGAAAAGAGACAGCCGAAATTTAAATCGTAGATCTTGGATCGTAGAGTGTAGATCGTAGAACATCAAACAGAACACAGTATACAGAAGACAGAAAACAGGGGGCTCAATTCTGAACTATAAACTAACAACCAAAAGTTGGTGTGTCATTGTTTTGCCTCATACGTGATTTCAATTTTGGACTCCTTCCCGTCTGATTCGAATTCCACGAAAACTCTGCCATAGAGTTTGACGTATTTCGACCCGGTTGAGCTATCAAAGCGCTTCGGCAAGATGCAGATTGTATTGTCTATACTCATTTCAGGATTTAATGGCTTATCAGGTGTGTGCAAATAGTGCTGTGAATCAGTTCCAATGTCAATAGTATCTTCGCTTGCGCCATAGAAAAAGCGAACACGTTTTATTTTCAGGTTTGGATAATTATGAAATGTCAATGTCACAGGGAAACTAAGGAGCCTTTGAGAACAATCAGGAACAGGAGTCGGGGTTTCATCTTCATCGCTGAATCTGTCCAATATTATTTTTTGCTTGTTGGAAGGATATGTCACTATTTGTGGACTGGCAAGTATGGTTGTTCCGGTTTTTGTGTTGATGCAGACAGGTTTTTCTTCGGCTGAAGATTCCAGATATGTTCCTATACCGACTTCCAAGCTCGCCGGATTTATTAAAGGCAATCTGTGATAGAATGTGGCGATCCATTTGTCAATAACATCCGGCAGCATGACTTTGCTGGAAGCAATATCGCTATTCATTGCAGCTTTGTTTCCCTCATCTGTGTAAAATTTATCTTTAGTGTTTTCCGTAATTAAGTCTTTTGGCGGAGTAGAACTGTCAAATCCTTTTTTATCAAGGTATAACGAATGGTAAATAGATCCTTTGGATATAGATGCAGAAAAAATAACAGGTTTCAGGCCGGTTTCTGATCTTATTTGGTTTATTCTATATAATGTTTTTGCAAAAATTGGTATATACTTAACGAGCAGATAATCGCAGTGCTCTTTTAAATTAGCTCCGTTTTTTTCGAGTTTTGGTATCTTGATTTTTTTGATCTGGCTGGTTATAGAATCATAGCTATCCCGGCAGTCAAAATTCTTTATATTCATTATTTCGTTTTTAAGCGATTCAAGCCTTGATTGGGTATTTAAATCTTTAAAACTGTCCTTGTAGTTGCTGTCTATAATACTGAGTATTATTTGCTGCAGGATCGGATCCTTTTTCTTTTCTGCGTATTCAAGTGATTTATTCAGGACTGAGGTGATTTCCTTCTTTTTGTTGTCCTGCTTGTTATCAGGGTAAATATTGAAGGCCACAAGACTAAAGATTAAAACTGACTTGGTTGCCTGTCCCATATAATGTATTAAGCAACTTTGCTCAGCGATATTTTGGTTGAGTAGCAGGTTGTGGTGATTAAATTGTGGATCGTGGATCGCAAATCGTAGATCTTAGAACATCAAACAGAACACAGTACACAGAAGGCAGAAAACAGGGGGCCCAATTCTGAACTTTGAACTGTGAACTCCGTGCTGTGTACTACTTTTTGACCAGCGTCAGTTCTTTTGCATCGAAGCTAGCTTTAATCAGTTCTCTTTGCTCGCTAATCCAGAAAGAGAATGGAACAGCTTGTCCAGCTTTTGGTTTACAGATAAATTTATGTGTTTTTACCATTTGATCATCAAATGATATGTGTTCAACCCCTGAATATTCGATTATTTTATCCTTACCACCGCCAACTTCACCTTCTGCACGTTCAGTAAGAACGATGTCCAAAGTGTACTCTTTCTGAAAGGGCAGGCATGTAACAAGTGCGAATAGGACACCGAAATCAACAGTATTGAATTTAGCTTTTACCTTGGCAGTTATCTTGTTATGACCATTTACTGAGGTTCTTTCAAACTTTTCTTTTTCATCATCGTTGTACATAAATTCATACTCATACGCTCCACCTTTACCACGCTTTTTGTCTTTCCAAATACTTCCTTCAAGATGCAGTGGAGATAGAAATTTGTTCATTTTCAGGTGATAAGTTGTTTCAAGACCGGCTTCTTCACCCATTTTCAAGTCAAACGTATATTTGAGAGTTTTGGTTTCTTTATATGTGGACAACTCTGTTTTAAATAGACAATCTGCTTTATCTTTGCCTTCTTTTGCATCTGTCTTAAAATATTTGTATTCTCTTGCCCCAAAAGTGGAAACAAGATCTCTTGTTCTAGTTTCTATAGCAAGATCAAAACAGAATTCCTTCATACTCTGATCTTTGTCATATTTCGTGACAGCGAGATTCTCTATCTGGTTAGATATATCATCATATGTATGCAGATTTTCACGTTCATTTATGCTTTTCTGATCACCTTCTTTCAGTTTGTGGATTAGACTTGCAAGTTCAGGATCAGTTATTTTCTTTTGCTGGTCATCCAAAGCGCTAGATTTTTCATTGGTTAATAGCGCGCAGAGTAGGATAAAAATACAAACTTTTAAGTGATTCATGTTACCTCCTTTTCAATTCTTCATCAACGAATATATGTATTTCACTTGGTATTTGATCTATATTCTTTTCTATATTTTTGCCAGTATGATCTTGAAGAGAGAGTGTATATTTAAGCGATTCGTCCAGTCCATTAAAAATGTAATAACCGTCTTTTTGAATGAACGAATCGTGAACGAAAAAAGTTATTCCAATATCTTCGAGTTTGACTATCAAATTGAGTGTTGGGTAAAGAGGTTTCATTTCAATACGGTTGTTTAGTATTTTTGCTTTGAATTGTCCGCCTGCTTGTCTCATAATAGTGGAAGTATCGATAGTTAATATTTGCCCGGCACTGAAATCTTTAAGGGGCATGCTTAAAAGTGAGAATCCCGGCTTGTAAAGTCGCAACTCCGAGTCTTTTGGGTTAAATAAGAAGATTTTACCTGCAATTTGGGTACCTGCTACGATATTGAACTCTCTTAAATTTATCAGTTGTTTTGTTACTGTGTTACCTAGCCAAATTTTGCTGTTTCCATAGGTATCATTCAATACTGCAATTCCGGCAACTTTTTTAGATCTTCTGATTATTTCAGTGAGAGAACTATGATCCAAATTTGTTAATATTTGATTTGTAACAGGGATAGCAATAGAATGCCCGTCCTTTTTCGCAGGTTCGATTAAGTGATGACTCATATTTGTGATTACTCTGGTGTATTCCCTGTCTTCTGTATTTGAAGTGATGGTAAGTTTCAATATGAGTGGTTCATCACAAGAAAAGGTTATTTTGTAAGTGTTTATATTTCCCTCTTTAATTATATTGAGTGGAATATCTGTTTTTCCACTTTCAATTCCCTCAACAGCGATCTTGACATCAGCCTGTCCTGAATAAGGGGTGCCATTGTCATTAGTGAGATATAGATGAATCTCACATTTGCTGCTTAGATTTGTATCTGTTGACAGCAGTGTGGTTGTGTTATTACTGTCAGAATTGGAAGTAGATTCGTTAGTGGGCAGAAGATTGCTTAGCTGTTCCGTATCGTTGGCTGATGCTGTATATGAATTTTCTTTGGACTTATCAAGCAGATGGGATGACAGTATAAAGGTTGCCAGCACCAGAATACAGAGAATCCCACAAAAAATTACAGGTATTTTGAGCTTACTGATTAGAAGTATTGGAGCTGCTTTGTTCAGTTGTATTAGCATATCGACGATGTCCGGATTAAATTGAACGTCGGATGGTACTGAATCCACTGTTTTTAAGAGTGTAAGCGGATCATAGAGAGGGAGTGTAAGTCCGAGTGTGACAAATCTCTCTTTTATTTTCTTTTTAGCGCCATTTATTTTTCTGGCAACAGAGCCCTCCGGGATACTGGTAATGTCTGCTGTTTCGGAATATGAGAAGTTCTGTACATAAATGAGATTTAGAATTATCTGCTCGTCTTTGGGAAGTTCATCAACAAATTCTTTTACTGTTTGCAAAGCAACTTCTTTTTCCCTGTCTGGACCTACATTTGGAGATCGACTGATCTGTATTAGGCTTTTTTGATGGACTTTTTGATCTCTTACCCTAGAAAGTGATTTATTAACGGCTATTTTGGCTAACCAGTGTTTTAGTGATTCTATTTTTATACCCTTATTAATTTGATTGACTGCTGATAGTAATACTTCCTGTGTTGCATCCTCTGCTTCCTCTCTATTTTGTAGGACCCTGTAGGAAATGCTATATATAAGGCCTGCGTAATCTGTTAATTGTCCTGCAATTTCTGATGTTTTTTGTGTGGTTATCATACCTATATCAATCATGGTATCTAAGACTCCCAACTATGCCACTTTCTTCGCCAGAGTCTCAGCTTGTGTGCTTAAATTGTGGATTGTAGAGTGTAAATCATGGAGCCAAGAATAAAATTTAGAACTGATGTTCTTTGCATGGCAATTTGATCGTAAATCGAGATCCTTTGCCGATCTTAGTTGATTCCGCTCAGTATTTCTGAAACGGCGGTGGAAAGTTTCATTATTCTGTACTGCTTTGCTTCGTCATCCCACAATTTAAAGTCGCGCTCATCAGAAGCAAATTTTTTGATTTGCTGTACATATTTTGATATAACCCCAAATTTCATCAGTGCTGTAATAGCAGCGCCGATATCTTTAATATCCTGACTATTTAATAATTTTGCTATCTCACTTTCATATTCGCGGGCAAGCAGTTTTGTCAGTGCCCAGACGGCCTTTGACCTCACATATGGTTTATCATCTTTTAGCAGCTTTGCTATCTCCTTTGTATATTCTTCAGCTCCAAAATTACCCATGGCTTCTGCAACTTTTCCCCTGACTAGGGAGCTTTTATCTGTTATCAATTTAATTATATCTTTTTTGAATTCATGGGCGTTCATTTTACCAAGGGCCCAGACGGCATATCTTTTAACATATTCATCTTTGTCCTGTAGAAGTTTTGAAATCTCACGTGAAAATTCGATAGCGTTAAGTCTACCCAAGGCATAAGCAGCACCTCCGCGTACGTTGTAATCAGGATCTCCAAGTAACGGGACAATTAACTTAACGTATTCTACAGCCTTCAGCGTTCCAAGCGCCATTACGACATCCGCTCTTACGTATGGATCTTCATCCGATAAAAGTTTTGAAATGTCCTGGAGATATTCTCTTGCCTCGATCTTTGCAAGTGCTTCAACCGCGCTGCTGCGTACAAGAGGATCTTTATCTGATAACAGCTTACCGATAAGAGGAGCATATATTTTTGCGTTTAGTAACCCGAGAGCGTTTGCCGCGCTGGATCTAACATAAGTAACTCTGTCCTCCAATAGTTTTGAAATGTTAGAAATCTGCTCTGTTGCACCCAGGTGACCCAGAGTAGAAGCCGCATTTCCCCTTACCTTTGGATCGCTGTCAGATAATAATATGGCGATGTCGTTAATATATTCCTTGGCGTTGAGCTTTCCAAGATGCTCCACAGCATCAGCTCTTATGATTGAATTTGAACTTGCCAGTCTTTGAACGAGCTGCTGTTTATTTTGATTGCTTTGCGGGTTAGCCATCCTTAAATCAATGATAAACTTTTCTATATGATAAAGCAAGCATAGAAGAAGCTTGATGCAATTTGTTTTCAAAAGAGGTTGTTATGCCGACTGTGTTATCGATTTGATAATGGCTTGGCAGTCAATTCCATGGATACTGAGAAGCTCTTCAGGAGACCCCGAAGAAGGAATGTTTTGCACACCAAGCATCCTGAATCTGCACTGTTTGCCATAACTTAAAATCACTTTGGCAACCTCATCTCCAATTCCGCCGAATACACTGTGATCTTCACAGGTTATTATAAATTTTGTCTCATCAATTGCCTTTCTTATGGTCTGCTGATCAATCGGTTTTATTGAGTAGAGATCAATTACTCTGATATTCGTTCCTTGCGACTTTAGTAGGTCGTATGCTTTGAGTGTCTCGTACAGTGTGACTCCGCAGGCTATAATTGTTGCCTTGTCAGATGTAGAGGATCTGAGCGTCTTCGAACCTCCGACCGGGAAAGTCTCATTCTTTTCATAAAGAACTTTTGTTTTTGGGCGTGTAGTTCGTATGTATGAGACCCCTTTTTGTTTTATGAGTTCACAGGTGAGCTTTGCGGCTGACACAGCATCTGAGGGGTAAACAACTGTGCTTTCGAAAATGCTTTTCATCATAGCAATGTCTTCAAGTCCCATCTGAGATGGCCCATCTTCTCCTATGGATGCTCCGGCATGAGACCCGCATACAATATAATGCGCAGGTCTCGAATATGCCGCCATCCTGAAGAAATCAAAAGCCCTTGTAAGAAAACAGGCAAAAGAACTGAAAGTCGGAATTTTCCCTTCTACCGCAAGGCCCAGCGCCATCCCTGCCATATTCTGCTCTGCTATGAAAGCCTGAACAAAGCGCTCAGGAAACTCTGACAGGAATTTTTCAGAATATGTCGAATTTTTTACGTCAGCGTCAAGTACATATAAATTCTTAACTTTTTTTCCAATTTCTTTAAGAGTAGCTCCATAAGCTTCCCTTGTCGCAACCATATCCCCGGGTTTGTAAGGAAGATCAATATCGGCACTTATTAATCCTTCATTATTCTGGTTTGCTGCTTTAACAAGAGGCTTAACCTCAACCGCAAATGCATGGTTCGATATACTGGCAAGCGCTTCCTGAAGTTTTTCTTTTGGAACCGCGCGGCCATGGTCTCCTTTTGTATCTTCGAGGAATGGAACCCCTTTTCCTTTGATTGTTTTTGCAAGGATTGCGCAGGGCGCTTTTTGTTTTGCCGACTTCACCGCTTCGATCAGTTTTTCTGTATTATGACCGTCAACCGAAATCGTGTTCCATCCGAATGCCTGAAATCTTTTTTCATAGTTGCTTATTTCATGTTCGAACATTGTAGGACCGCTTTGACCCAGTCTGTTGATATCTACTATTGCGATAAGATTATTTAGTTTATAGTGACTTGCAAAGTTCAAAGATTCCCATACTGAACCTTCCTGGGTTTCTCCATCTCCAAGAAGTACAAAAACAGTTGATTTAATATTGTCATTCTTTCTTGCAAGCGCGATGCCGCATGCGGCTGAAAGTCCCTGACCCAGTGATCCGGTGGCGATTTTAATAAAAGGGCACCTCACTGATGGATGGCCTTCCAGTATACTTCCATTTTTTCTCAGCGAGAGCAGATCTGTATTTTTGAGCGCGCCGGCTTCTTTTAAAGCAGCGTATAATATCGGAGCTGCGTGCCCCTTAGAAAGTATGAACTGATCATATGATCTCGAATCCGGGTCATTAGGATCCCAATTCATTTCATGGAAAAAAAGCACTGCAAATATTTCGGCGCAGGACATGCAGCTTGTCGGATGACCCGATCCTGCTTCCGTGGTCATTTGAATGACCTGCTTTCTTAATCTGTTGGCAATAACCGGCAATAAATCCCTTTCAACCATACCCTTCCTTAAATAAACCTTGATAAGCTAATAATAGTCCGATATAAAATCAACAAAAATCATGGAACTTGATGACAAAACTTTAGGTAAAGGCTTGTGATATGAAGTAAAGGCGCCAAGCGCGGCAGCGAAGTTGCATTAAACTTCTCGCGCTGTTGCATGTCTAACTTCATTGGTAGACGACTTGAATTCTTGGAAGGGGAATAAAAACCCTTAATATCTCTGATATGGGACGGAAGAAGTTTAATATTGCCAGATTGTTACTGTTTTGTGGAGGAATACTTGGGTTCATCTTTATCGGATATGAAGTTTTGGAGCGTTATTGGCTTATCGATTTGTTGGAGATGACTAGCATACACCGGCTCCATTTAATCAGAGGTATTGGCGCGTCGCTGGTTGCGGTTGCTTTTATAATTATTTATCTCAGGAGATACAGCCAGTTTATTCTTCCTATCCCTAGAGCCGGGGAAATTGTCCATTTCTCCGATATTCCGACAGAAAATGACAGACTGAAGCATCACGCAAAATGGTTTATAAGGATGAGATGGATAGCTTCCGGGACAGCATTACTATTAATTGCCATAACAGTATTTTTGGAAGTCTTGCCCGCGGAAACGTTAATCCCGCTTCTTTGCTGTGCAGCATTACTTTTGTTTGCTAACGTTATCTACTCACGCATTTCCAGGGGAGTAAACAACGCATATAGTTTTATAATGGTTCAGGTTATAGTTGATCTTGTGATACTAGCAGGATTTGTTGAATTTTCAGGAGGACTGGAAAACCCTATTTATTTCATGTATTTATTGCACGTGGTTCTCGCAGGTATACTGTTGAGGCAAAGAGATGCTTTTATCATAACCTTTTTTGCATTTGTGCTTGTATGTGTTGTTTCATTTGGCCAGTTGGTTCATATTTTCCCTCATCATACCATAGCGATTTTCCCTCATGCAGGGGACAACCATGCGTCTTATAATCTGCCGTTTGTTCTGGGTAACATTTCTGTGTTTTTTATTATGATGTTTATGACGGTTTATTTTGTTACGTTGGTTGTTGACCGGCTTAGGAAATCCAATGATCTTCTTATGCAAAGTATAGCCAATGCTCTCAGTGAGGTGGAAAAAAGAAAAGAGGTTGAGGCGCAACTGGTTCATTCCAGTAAACTCTCTGCTATTGGCAGGTTAGCGGGACAGGTAACACATGAAATCAATAATCCTGTGGGAATAATAACCGCGAGGGCGAAGATGCTTGTAAATGATGCAGAAAAAGCAGGGACGAATGAAAAACAATTGAGTGATCTGAGAACAATATTGCGACACGCTGAGCGGGTAAGCGCTATTGCGAAAGGTCTGCTTTTTTATTCCAGACCTGCTGTTAAAACTACAGAAGCTGTTGATATTAATTATTTGGTGAAATCTGTAATGACTTTAATTGACCAGGAAAGTATTAAAGAAAAAAGGACATTAATAAGAACATTTTTTTGTAAAGAGAAACTAATGGCTAGTGCGGATTTCAATGACTTACAGCAGGCATTGCTAAATATTGTAAATAACGCGTTGGAAGCTATACAGAAGAATGGAATGGTGATAATCAGAGTCTTCAAGGATAAGGAATCTACCATAGGTATTTCTGTGGAAGATACAGGTGTCGGAATATCAGAGAAAAACAGGGAAAAGTTATTTGAGCCGTTTTTTACGACAAAACCCCCGGGAAAAGGGACCGGCTTGGGTCTTGCCATCTGTTATGGCATAATTAGAAGTTATCATGGGGACATTAATGTAGAAAGTAGTGAGGGAAAAGGATCGAAATTCACAATTCTTTTACCCGGGAATACCGCGTTATGAAGTCAATTCGCCTGCTTATTGTTGATGATGAAGGGGACATGCTGGATGTCTGCAGGGATATGCTTACAGATCTGCCTGATTTGAAGATCCAGATAGAATCTAATCCGGTAAAGGCAGCTGAGCGTCTCAGATCTAAATCTTTTGATCTTCTTATCACTGATTTGAAAATGCCCGGATTGAGTGGTTTGGAGCTTGTAAGAACGATGAATGAGATTGATCCGACTTTGCTCACTATATTTATTACTGCCTATCCCACAGAGGAAACTGCTGTTGATAGTATTAAACTTGGAGTAGTCGATTATCTGGTGAAACCTTTCTCTCCTGAGCAGTTAAAAACGACAGTGAAAAGGGCTATGAATCGTAAGCTGCTGATGAAGGAAAATCTTTTTCTAACCAGGCAAATAGAAAAAAGCTACAGGCTTGATGAACTTGTCGGGCAGAGTGCAGTAATGCAAAAAATTTACGATATAATCCAACTTACAGCGCCCACAGATGCTGATGTTCTTGTAACAGGGGAAAGTGGGACTGGCAAGGAGATGGTTGCAAGAAGTATTCATAAGAAAAGTAAGAGAGCTGATAAAAGATTTGTTCCTGTGGACTGCGGAGCAATACCGGAAACTTTGTTTGAAAGTGAGCTCTTCGGGCATGAAAAGGGCTCATATACTGGTGCAGTATCATCCCAGGTAGGTTTGCTGGAATTCGCGGATGGTGGGACTATATTTCTGGATGAGGTTTGCGAATTACCTGTGTCAGTTCAGTCAAAACTGCTCCGTGCGATTCAGGAAAGATCTTTCAGACCGGTAGGTGCTACGGAAGAAGTAAGATCTGATATAAGAGTGGTCGCAGCTACAAATCGAGATATCGAAAAGGAGGTCAAGGATAAACATTTTCGCGAGGATTTGTATTATAGAATAAATGTTGTTCGTATAGATATTCCGCCGCTTAGGGAGAGAGAAAAAGATATCGAGTTGTTTGCAAAGTATTTTCTGACAAGATACTCGCAGGAGATGAACAAAGGTGTTCGTGAGATAGACAGTAGGGCTATGGAGATATTCAATTACTATTTTTGGCCGGGGAATATCAGGGAGCTCCAAAACGTCATCAAACGCGCTATTATCCTTACAAGGAATAATATCATCGGCATAAATGATCTGCCGGATTCTATAGTAAATTATATAAAAGAAGGGGACTCAACAGCAGACTCGATTGTTAATTTTTTTCAGTTAAGGGAGCAGTATATGGCTAAATTTGAACAGGAGTACCTGCTTAGACTTCTTACACATTGCGATGGAGATGTGACCATGGCATCGAAAAAGTTAAAATTGCCCAGAGGAACATTGTATAGATTACTTAATAAACATAATATTGTCCCGGATGATATCAGGAATCAATAACTAACAAAAATTATTTAACAAAATTATGATAAGGATTGTGTGAGACCGCTGAAAGAAAATAGAAATTAGGAGTCAGGAATAAGTAGATGGAATATAGAATTTGGAATATGGGTGCGGAGCTGCGTATGGCGATTTCGCGACAGATCATCCAATAGTTTGTTAAAGATAGGATAACAAGTTTATAAAAAGTCATCTGGCTTTGTGTTGTATTTTTGTGACAGTGTCATGATCGCGTGACAGATAAAAGTTTTTAATCTTAAGAGCAGAATAAACAGGGCCAATTCAATAGTTTTAAAGGGTTACAGTATATTGTCTGGCATCTAAATTGCCCATGACAGAATAGAATTTAAAAGGAGGTTACTAATGGCAAAAGTATGGAAGACATTATATAGTCTGCCAATTTTATGCGTAAGTGGTGTATTGTTCTTTTTTGTTTTAACAAGTAAGAATGCTGAGGCGATACCTGCATGGGCGCGCAAGTATAAAACAAGTTGCGCTACCTGTCATGAATCGTTTCCAAAGCTCAATGCAACCGGTGAGGCATTTCGCTTGAATGGATATAAGTTTAATGATGATGACCAGGTTGTTAAGGAAGAAAAGGTTATACTGGGGCAGGATGCATACAAGAAAATGTGGCCTGATTCTATATGGCCTGCGGATATTTCAAGTGTTCCGCCGATTTCTATTCGCTTGCTTCCTGATTTTAACATACCGATTGGGGGAAAGAGAGGTCGCGAATCTGCGACAGATTTTAATTTCCCTCACGAAGCGGCAATTTTGGCTGCAGGGACGATCGGAGCTGATATGTCATATTTCTTTGAGTTGGAATTTGAGGTTGAGGATGGCGAGACGTTAACCGAATTTGAGGCTGCTTGGTGGCAGTGGGAGGATTTGGTCGGTCCTGAAAATGTATTCAATTTACGGCTTGGCACTATTGGAATGCAGGAATTTGGTCCTTTTACCGCAAGAGATCATAACCGCTTGACCAAGAACAAGTTTCTTTTCAGTGATACAATGCTTCCCTCTATCTCAGGAAAGGATACGTCGAACTATAAGGTTGGTATGATGCAACCGGGTATTGAGTTCAATGGTTTCGGCGACCGCTGGAGATATGCTACTGGTATTGTTCGTGGTGTCAGCGATGGTGAAAATAATTCAGATAAAGACTACTTTTTACAGCTTGCATACAAAATAGGCGGATTGGGTTTTGACGGTTCCGGCAAATCAGATAAAGGTGCTGCGGCAAGCTCGAAGGATTTCATCAGAGATGATTCAATTATAATCTCTGCGTTTGGTTATCAGGGACTTGAAACCCTCGAAGATTCCAAAGGTGAAGGTGAAAATAGACTCTGGAGGGCAGGTCTAGGAGCATCCTGGAAAAAAGAAGACCTGAGAATTGGTGGCGGCGTTATCTGGGGATCAGACAGCGAACCATACGGTACAGTAACTGATGAAACTGTGGATAGTCTAAACTATTATGTTGATGCAGAATACTTTGTTTATCCATGGCTTGTTCCGCTCCTAAGGTATGAGTCAATAAGTTTTGACCTGCCTGAAGGAGTGACCGGTTTACAGAAAGACCAGGACCGCGCTCGAGTCATTGCGGCTGTCAGGATTTTGGCAAGGGCTAATGTTGCGATATTGCTGGAAGGGCGTTTCCACACAAAGGATGAAAGATATACAGAGAAAACACCGGATCAGGACAAGAACCAGGATGATTTAATAGCGATAAGACTTGATATCGCATTTTAACGTTGTGTGGATATTGTATTAGTGGACTTCTCATCCAACCCTCCTATTGGAGGTTATGGAACCAAGAGGGATTAAGCATCCCTCTTGGTATTTTTTGTTGATGTGAATGAAATTGTCGGTTCGGGAGGTGTTATATGAGAGTTGGCATGTTTTTTTTGATATGTCTTGTATCTTTGAATTTCACACTGTTGGAGGATGGCAAACTGACAGGGATAGTGAAATCCGCCGAAAAAGGTCAGCAATTTGTTGTTTATGTAATCAGTTCAGCAGGCGCTGAAAAGAATTCCGGACATGAAGTGTCTTTTAAACCGGCTGGAAAAACCATTATCGAGATTAATAATGGAAAGTTAACACCTGACATTTCGACATTTCCACGGGGAACAGAAGTTGAGTTCAAAAATAATACCAGTGTAAAACATACTTTGCATGTCGCTACTATCGTGGACCACAATGATATTGATGTGGAAGGCAATAAAAGCCGCTCTCTCTCATTCAGACTTCACGGTATTTATAATATCAGATGTAAGCTGCATGCGGAAGAAACTACAGATTTTGTGGTGACTGCGACACTACATTCAGCGATCACAGATAGTGATGGCAAATTCACTATATCTGGACTCCCCTCAGGTACTTTTAAAGTTAAGATCTGGAGCAAAGACTTAAAGGTATCCCAGCTTAATTCAACTTATGAAGTGAAAATAAATGCAGGCAAAGAATCTCAGATGGAAATTGTTCCCCCTTCGCCAGACACTTCAGGTACAGTAGCAGGAAAGGTTAATTCCTCCTTTGCGAAGAAGTTCCCGTTTGTGGTATATATTGAGGACATAGGATCTAAAACTCTTCCTGTTCCTGATGAAAATGCATTGGTAGACCAATATGCGAAGGTTTTCGTTCCCAGAGTTTTACCTGTGCAGGTTGGTACGGCGGTTGACTTCCTTAACAGTGATCCTTTTGAGCATAATGTGCTGTCACCTGATGAGGAAAAGTATGACCTTGGTAATTTTGGAAAGGGTGAAAGCCGGAGCTACGTATTCAAAAGAACAGGATTTTATACCCAGTTGTGTACCCTTCATCCGGAGATGATAGCTTATGTTGTTGTTGTCAAGACTCCTTTTTTCGCGGTAACTGATAACGATGGCAATTTTAAAATTGAAGGCGTCCCTGCCGGCAGTTGGAAGGTAAAAATATGGAATGAAAGACTAAAAAGCAAACAGCTTGCAAAAACATGGGATATAACTGTTGAAACGGATAAAGAGTCCGGTCTTGTAATTGAACCGTAATGAGATGAATGAAATACAACCGGACAAAGGTGCAAGAAATATAGTTCGTGTGTTTTTAGGTGTGGTCTTCTTCTTGCTTATTTTTTATTCTGCTTTGGGATACCAGTCATTGACTTGGAGCCCGATGTTTTACGTGAAAAACGCAGGTTCTGAAAGATCACGGATTAATTTTGAGGGAGAAGAAAACGCTGTCCCGATGAAATATCAATCTGTGGAAAGAGGAAAAAAACTATTTCTCCGTGAAGGCTGTTCAGTCTGTCACGGGCAGGATGGCAGGGGAGGTGTAGCTAATCCTAATTACATCAATAAAACTACTCCGCGGTTAGATGAAATGGCTGAAAGACTTTTTCTCTATGAACATGAGGATGTTGACTTAGTTTTAAAGGTTTTTGAATCAGGAAAATCTCTGGATGAGGTTGAGGATCTTGATATCCCGCGCGCAAACGCGGTGATTGCACAGTACAAAAGTATTGTAACTTTGATACAGAGTGGAAATCCGGCTGGGAAAGAAGACCAGACAGGGCACTCCCCTTTTGATATGCCCGCCTTCAAGGGGACTCTCAACCAGAGAGATGTTAATGATGTGATCGCTTACCTTTTGAGCATTTACAGGTGGGAGGGCAAATAATTTTAGTGGAGGCATAATGGGAATTCATCCTTTTACAATAGTTCTTTTTGTTTTACTGTCGCTTGTCGGGGTTTTTCAAGGGATGCAAACACGTAATCCCATCTACATAGTTGTAGGTTTAGGTTTGGGATTACTATTACTGTTGTCAGTACGCATAGCAAAACAGTGGCAGAAAGTAATGGTGCTCAGACTCGGAAAATTCAGTTCTTTGCAGGGACCGGGCGCATTCGGGGTTATTCCGTTTTTGGATACGATCCCGTCATTTGTCGATACGAGAATCATTACAACTCCGTTCACAGCAGAAAAAACCCTTACTAAAGACAGCGTTCCGGTTGATGTTGATGCAGTCCTTTTCTGGCGTGTTCTCGATCCGAAAAAGGCGGTGTTGGAGGTTGAGGACTATAAGAGCGCGATCTCATGGGCATCCCAAACAGCCTTGCGGGATGTCATTGGTGAAACCGACCTCTCTGAAATGCTTATAGGCCGGCGACAGATAGACTCGATATTGTGTAAATCAATTGATGAACGTACGGAAGCGTGGGGTATCAAAGCCCTGTCTGTTGAGTTGCGAGATGTGAAAATTCCGACTGAGTTACAAAATGCGATGTCCATGCAGGCGCAGGCTGAGAGGGAACGACAGGCAAGGGTTATCTTGGCGGAATCTGAGAGACAAGTTGCCTTTAAATTTTATGAGTCTGCAAAGGCATATGAGAATAGCCCAGTAGCTCTGCATTTGAGGGCGATGAATATTTTATTGGAAGGAATGAGACAAAGTTCCACTATTATTGTTGTCCCTTCTACGGCTGTTGAAACCATGGGTTTGGGTGTAGTAGGCGGGATCACTTCACTTGCAAAAGAGTTCCAGGGTCCAAAGGAAAAGAAGGAGCAGACGAACTCACAGTGAACAGTGGAGTAATAGTTTTATCGATAGGTTTTCTGACCTTTGGAGCGGCAATTATATATTATGCAGGAAGTAAACAGGATGAACTTGATTTCGCTGTTCAACCTGTGGAATACAATCATTCAAAGCACGTTGCTCTCGGGATAGATTGCAGTTCATGTCATACAGGGGCTACTGACGGGACTCATGCAGGTATTCCGTCCACATCAACATGCGCTTTGTGTCACAAAATTGACCGTGATTTTCCTTCTACTCCGCCTCAGCTCGCAAGATATATAAAGGGAGGAGAGGAAATTCCATGGATACAGCTGCATAAAGCGCCAAGGCACATTTATTTTTCGCATCAGCGCCATGTGAAGCTCGGAAAACTGGATTGCGCTGTCTGTCATGGCGATGTGAAAACGATGGAGAAGCCTTTTGGAAAAAGTTATTTTCCTAGCGGCCTTACAGGTATGAATAAATGCGTTGCTTGCCATCTTAAAGAAAAAGTCACAACAGATTGTTTGAGTTGTCACAGATGATCACAAGACGTACATTTTTAAAGTTAGGAATTGGCGGCGGTTCAGGTATTGCTCTAATGAATGTATCTAAACTTGTTCCCGGAGGCATACAAACACTTGATATGATAGATGAACATACGATTCATCGCGACCTTCCGGAGCAATTATGTCTTTCAGTATGTAGCTCATGCAGTACCACCTGCAAGATTTTACTTCGTAATGTGGGAGGAAATATTGTTGGGGTCCGCCCCTTTAAAGATAAACCATGCGCAAGGGCATATACAACCCCTCAGGAGCTCTACCACCCTGACAGGGTGAAAGTTCCGTTGAAGCGTAGCGGTGGAAGAGGCGGTGGCATGTGGAATCAAATTGACAAAAATGGCGCAATAGCTGAGCTTGCGAACATTCTCCGAACATCTGGGGCAAAAACTGTCTTTATTCTACGCGAGGATTCAGCCCTTTCATTTGGCCTTTTAAAGGCTGTTGGAGCTGCGGCAGGCTCGCCATACATTTTTACATATGATGTACCTCTTGAACATGGTCCTGATGATGCGCTTGAACAATTAACAGGGTGGAGTTCGTGGAAAACAGATTTATTGAATGCTGATGGAGTTGTTTCATTTGGCTGGAACTGGCTGCAGAATTTTACGGATCTTGCAGGCGCGCAGAAGGCCTTTTCAAAATTTCGTGAAAAAGATTCTACGATGATTTATATTGGTCCAAGGCTAAATGTAACTGCTATGAAATCCCGCAAATGGATTGCATGTAAGCCCGGGTTCGAATCGCTGGTCGCGCTTGCTGTTTCATCAGTAATTTTGCGGGATGGCAAATATGATAAGTTAGCATGTGACAAGTCAGAAGGTTTTACTGACTTTGCAGCAAAGCTGCAAAATTTTGATCTGCAATGGTGTGAAAAAATATCCGGTGTGTCACCGAAGCAGGTGAAAAAGTTAGCAGATCTACTGGCAGATGCTCGGCCGATCTGTATATGCGACAGAGGTCGTCTTGTTGATCAGCAATCTGTAGTCATGCTTAACGCGCTTCTTGGAAATATCGGGAGAGCAGGTGGTTTTGTGCAACTCCCGGATGTTACGCTTCCTTTTAAGAAGGAACCAAAAAAGGGGTTGTTCGCCAGTGACGTCCCGGATATTTTAAATAAGAAAGAGATTGAAACGGTTATTTTTGTCGGCGTGAATCCGCTGTTTACAGGACCTGATCCTTTGAAGTGGAGGGCCTCATTGAGCAACGCGAAAAATGTTGTAAGTATTACCTCTTTGATGAACGAGACGACCGGCTACGCTGATCTTGTGATCCCTCTTGCTTTGCCTGCTGAGAGAAAGGACATTTATTTTGAGATACAGGATAATAATGAAATTAAAACTTTAGTAGTTGAACCGGCAGTAAAACCGCAGCCTGAGATTTTATCACCTGCGGAAATTACCTTCGAAATCTCTAATAAACTTGATGCTGAGGATTTTCCATGGAAGAAGCTGGAAGATGTTGTTGGTTCTCTGGTCGTCCGAAATCCTGATAAATTGGCATTGCGATTTAGCAGCGAGTGGAAATCTCCTGAATTTTCCAACGGGGAATTTCATCTTTTACTGGAACTTCCCGGGACATTTTCTCATTTAGAAGGAGCTCATCTTCCATATTTATTGACGACTGTTGGTCCGCATTTGCGTAAGTGGTGGAGTACTTGGGTGGAAATGAATCCTTCTACAGCAGAACGATTGGAACTACATAATAATGATACAGTGTTGGTTGAAAATATATCTGGTTCAATACAGGCGAAGGTTCGTATTTTTGAAGGTATTTCCCCTGATGCTGTTTGCATTCCGCTCGGTATGGGACACTCTATAGGTCATTTCGCGCAGAAAGAAGGAGGGAATCCATCAGAACTTATTGGATATATAAAGGATGAAAAATGCGGTGTCTCACAGTGGAATCTTCAAAAAGTTAATTTAAGGAAGGTTGCTGTATGACACGCTTGGGAATGGTAATAGATTTAGATAAATGTTCGGCATGCCAGACTTGCGCTGTTGCCTGCAACACTGAGAACAATGCGCCTCCCGGTACTCCGCAGGAGGCAGAAGAGTCACGTCTTATGAGATGGCTTCAGTTTTTGCCTCATTTTGAAGGCGAATATCCGCACGTCTCCGGACAGCTCACTCCTATGATGTGTCAACAGTGTGAGAGACCTCCATGTACATATGTTTGTCCGGTTTCGGCTACCTATCCTACACCGGATGGAATCGTGGCGCAGATCTACTGGCGCTGTATCGGATGCCGATATTGTGTTAATTCATGCCCTTATACAATGAAGTGGTTCAACTGGTGGAAGCCGCAGTGGCCCGGAGAGCTGAAGAATGGGACAAATCCTGACGTTGAATTGAGAGACAAAGGAGTCACTGAAAAATGCACCTTTTGTCATACGAGGCTCCAACACGCAAAAGAAAAAGCTAAGGTCGAAGGCAGGGGAATTAGAACCGGGGAATATCTTCCGGCTTGTGCGGAGGCTTGTCCCACAAATGCGATTGTTTTCGGAGATCTTGATGATCCTGAAAGCGAGGTCGCGCAACTTGCAAGGGATCCGAGGGCATATCGATATCTGGAAGAGCTTGGGACGAAACCAAAGGTAATTTACCTGAAATCAAGATGAGAGAAAATATAGAACAAAGTCTTCTGAGTTCTGTTTCCCGGAAGCCGGGACCGATTTACTTGGGTGTTTGCATTTTTCTCGGTCTGATATTATTAGGTTCTATTGCTGCATGGATCTGGCAGATTGTGTATGGGCTTGGTGTAACCGGGATGAATACCCCGGTTTTCTGGGGGCTTTATCTGGTTAATTTTGTTTTTTTTATAGGGATCTCTCACGCAGGTACGCTTATTTCATCGGTTCTTAGGATCACCGATACAAAGTGGAGAAGACCTTTTACAAGGCTGGCAGAGGCGATTACGGTATTCAGTCTTCCATTCGGTGCCATGTGCGTTATTGTTGATCTCGGAAGACCTGACAGACTTTTAAACGTAATGTATTTCCCGCACTTTAGCTCTGCTATTCTCTGGGATGTCGTGTGCATCTCCACATATTTGATCACTTCAATTCTCTACTTTTATCTGGCCTTAGTTCCGGACATAGCTATATGCAGAGATGTTCTCAAAAATGTTTCACCCTGGAGAAGAAAACTTTACAGTGCGCTTTCATTGGGATGGAGCGGGACACAAAAGCAATGGAAGGTACTTAACAGGATCATGACAGGCATGTCAATATTCCTTTTTGCGCTTGTCGTTTCTGTACATACTAACGTTTCATTTGTCTTTGGTATGACAACCAAACCGGGCTGGTCAAGCACAATTATAAGCCCGTTTTTCGTGCTCGGAGCTATTTACTGCGGTGTGGCAGCGATGATATTCTTCATGATTATTTTCAGAAAAATATTTCACCTCGAAATGTTTATAACGCAGAAGCACTTTAATTCTGCGGCAAAGTTTCTTCTTGCGCTTTGCTGCTTCTGGCTGTATGCGATGATTATTGAGCATTTATTTGGGTTTTATCACGGAGAAGAAAGTGAGTATCACCTGTTTATGGATAAAATGTTCGGCCACTACGCCATCTCTTTCTGGGTCATGTTTGCGTGTTGCTTCCCTATTCCTTTTGTTGTACTTGCCGTGCCTCGGTTCAGGACGATTACAAATTTATTTATTATTTGTATAGTGGTGAACATCGGTATGTGGATGGAACGTTTTACTATTATCGTTCCAAGCGGAACACATCCTCTTTTGGCATGGGGAACAGGCAGTTATTCTCCAAGCTGGGTAGAATGGTCTATTACTGCCGGATGGATTTCGGGGTTTGCGCTGTTTATTATGATATTTGTTCGTTTATTTCCCATGGTGACTATTTGGGAGATAAAAGAGGAAATAGAGGAAACTATGCATAAAAAAGATACTGTTACTGCAAAAGAAGGAGTAGGCATACTGGAATAATGAGACTAATATATTTGTCTTGGCTTGCTTTCGTTGCTGGCTGCGCATGTCCGTTTTCTGTTGAACATGCTGCCGAATCCAAAGCTCGTTCAAATAATGCTGATGAAGTTTCTATGAGTGAAACTGATCCATCAAAGAAGCAACAAAAATTGGATCCGCTTACGCATGGTCAAAAAATACCGGATGCGAGTCTTGTAAATCAGAGTGGAAAGAATATCAGACTGTCTGATTACAGAGGAAACGTCCTCATATTAACGTTTATATATACTCGATGTAATATACAAACGATGTGCCCGTTGGTAACGTCGAAGCTTGCGGGTGTCCAGAATAAAATCGCTAAGAATAATGTAAACTCTGTGCGGTTTCTTGTAGTAAGTTTTGACTCTATGTACGACAAGCCTGATAAACTCAAAGAATTTGCACAGCGGTATAACATTAACCTGGCGGTTTTTGAATTTGCCGGCGGTGAGCCTGAAACGGTCGGGAATCTTGCCCGCTCGTTCAATATCTACTATCGCAATGACTGCCCCGGAGTTTTCACGCATAATATAATTGTTTCAATTGTTGATAAAAAAGGTGTTTTGCGCGATGATTTTTTTGGGACGGAGTGGGATGATGAAGAAATGGTCTCAGTTATAAAACAATTAGCTGTTGAATAACAGCGCTTAATGCACTGTTCTTATGATTATCCAGGATTTTTTTCCCGGCTCTATATTGATTTGTCTGGTTTCATATCCGACAGAAGAGTTGTTATTATCCTGATAATGCAATTCCACGCTGTATTGCCCCTTGGGTAGTTTGATCCGGGACATCTGGAGATCTGCAGGGAATGTGTAAACTCCTCTGGTGTCGGCTTTTTCTGATAAGTAAGCGAGGGTCTTAAGTATTCCACCGACTATTTTCCCTGCTTCTTTGTCCTTTTTCTCGATTTCCTTTGCAATCAGATCCGCTGTTACCATTTTAACTCCAAGAGCTACGGCTCTTTTGGCGAGGAGTCCGACAAATCTTTCATCAAGAGTAGAAACCATATTATTTTCGATATCATCGAGAAGCTCAGTGAATGCGATTATGTTTCCGGCCCTGATTTTGATTCGTCTGATTCCAGCGTGCCTTTTTTGGTATTTTGGAACGATGACAAGATCCGGGTGAGGCACTTTTTCCGGAGCAAGTCCGCTTTCAAGTATGACTATAAGTTCTCCGGAGTCTGCCGGAGCCGGAGAAAACTTCGCATTAAATGTTTTTTCCCACTGCTGAAGCTCATCTTTCCAGTTCAAAAGATGGCATATTCGCATCAATCCTTCTTTTGCGCGCGGATCATACTGGTCAAGGTTATAAAGTCTTTTGTAATCGATGAGCGCCTCATTATATTCACCGAGCTCCTCATAGATCATGGCGGACAAAAGTATTGAAAATTTGCTTTGTTTGTAATCGATTCCTCTCTGCTGGATCACATAGTTGAGTGTCTGGTCTATCTGTTTGCATTCAATCCTTGCTTCATCCATTTGATTTAATCCGATGTAATTAAGCGCCAGGAAGGCGTGAACCAGTATTCTCTCGTAGTCTTCACCTCTGTAATCTTCTAAATTCTCATTTGTGATGAATTTTCCAACCTCGTAATCCCAGTGGATCAGATCATATTTTCTGACGATCTCCGCTGCTTCCAGCAGATAATCATTGCTTCTTTTGTATTCACCGGCGCTGTGAAGAATAATTCCTCTGTCCATGCAATATATAATTTTGTCCCTTCCCTCAGTTTTCTTGTCATATGGCTCGATCATAGCTGCGGCGCCGGCAAAATCTCCCCTGAAGAACATCTTGTTAATCGTCTTGTTCTGGCTGGAAAGGGATGAGCAACTTATTGTCAGTAGACAGAAAACAGGAATCAGAAAACAGAATATAGAATATGGAATATGGAATAAAGAATGGTAAGTGTAAGGTTGTTTCATTCAATAGAAAGTTCTTCGCCTGATTCCCACGCCCCTATATTCTATCTTCTGTATTCTATATTCTTGTGAGGCTATTTTTCTTCCACTCTCTTAATTTCAGATATGTTTTGTACAACTGTTAGTCTACTTTGCATATTCTCCAGATTTAGTCTGAGCTGGTAATATTTGACATGAAGTTCTTTGCTTTCCTGGGTTGATGTGATTATTTGACCTCTTAAGGAATAATTAGCTGCCGTTGCAGCTTTATCTTTGATCATGGTTTCATCCAGATAGGCGCCGCTGTCTCTTTGGTGCTTTAATTCATCTGATATAGAGTCACGTGCGCGTTTATCGACTATTAAAAATTCTCCTGTATCAAGAAGATCCATTAATATTCTGTCAGCGATCATATCCAGTTCACCGGATATATGCTCATCGGTTTTATTGTCGATCTTGTCAAAAAGCACGACAGGCTTTTTGTCGGTTTTTATCTCCCCCATTTTCCTGACAACTTTATCAACAAATTCTCTTGATGCTTTCTTGACATCCCCATCATTGAATTTATTTTCCAGAAGGAATTTTCTGGAAGGATCTACATCCTTTATGGTTGACTTGTGTGAACAAGCAGTAATAACAAGGATTGAAACACCCAGTAAAACAGCAAACAGGTTCTTCATAGGACCTCCTTTTATCAATTTGATATAGGTACAATGTTATTTAAATAACTGCTCAAGTCTAGCAGTTCTTGTGTTATATGCTCCTGACTCCTGTTTCCTGAATCCTGTCTACTGTATACGTAGATTAGATGTTAGTGCTCATTACAAAGTGTTTTCAGCTTGTCAGCGAATTCAGGGCTTAGTTTTGACAGGATAGCATATTCTTTTTCCATTGATTCAAAGTCACCGCTTTCGCAGTATGCTAATCCGAGCCCAAAATGAAGGTCGGGATTATCTGGCCAGATTTCCGAGGCAGATCTGAATGTCGAGATTGCGTTTGGATAATCTTTTTTGCTCAGATATGCGTATCCAAGCCCGCTATGCGCTTCATGAATCGATTTGTCCTGAACGATCGCTTTATTGAATGATTCGATTGCTGCATCTTGTCTGTTGAGCGCTACATGTATCAATCCCATATTGGAACATGCTGACGGAAGCTCCGGTTTTAAATCGAATGCCTTCTTGCACATTTTTTCAGCCTCGTCATATTTCCCTTTTGCAATATTGAGCGAAGCGAGGGAGCTGTATGCCTCTGCATATCTTGGATCTATTTTCAGCGTGTCGTTAAAACAGTTTTCCGCCTCTTTAAATCTCTTTAGTTTTAGGTATGAAATTCCTTTGTTGCACAGAGCTTCTGCATAATCGGGCTTAATGGTTAGCGCTTTGTCAAAATTATCGATTGCTTTGTATTGGTCTCCCTTACTGGAATAAGTGAGGCCGAGCGTGTTGTAAGTTATCGGATCGTTTTTAGAGAGCTCGGTTGCTTTCATGCACAGATCTAATGCATCTTTAAGTTTACCTGTTTTAAGAAGGGTGAACGCAAGATTTCTGTGAGCTTCGGAATGCCGCTGGTTTTTATCAATCGCTTCTTTTAGCGCAGAAGCAGCATCAGTAAAATTTCCAAGCTTATTATGCGCGTCACCCAGACCGCTCAGTAAATCGACCGAGCCGGGATTTGATTCCAGAGCGTTTTTATATGCGTCAAGAGCTTTATAATAATTTCCCTTACCCAGATACGCATCAGCCAGATATTTTTTCGCATCGGAATTATTCTGATCAAGCTTCAATGCTTCAAGGGAAGCCTCGAGCCCTTTATCATATAGTCCAAGTCTGTTAGATACGCCTGCAAGATTAGCATATGCCTGCATGAAATCTTTTTTGTATTGAGTTGCGGATTTGAAGACATCCATTGCCTCATCGAATCTTCCAATCTTTGTGAGGGCTACTCCGAGGTTGTTGTATGCCTCTGCATATTCAGAGTCTATATTTGTTGATCTTTTAAAAAGCTCGATAGCTTTTTCATACTCTCCTTTTTGACTGTATATATTCCCAAGATTGCTGATTGTGGATGCAAGTCTGCCTTCATCTTTTTTTATAGATTGCTTGTAGACTTTTACTGCGTCATCAGTTTTGCCTTTCGAGATATAAGCAGAAGCTATTTTTTCTCTTACCTGTGCCGGTTTTGAGGTTTCCTCCAAGATTGTTTCATATTGTGTTTTGGCTTCCTCAAACCGTCCCTCTTCGATCGATTTTTCGCATTTCGTAACTATTTCACCAAGCGAGTCAATAATATCTTTTTTTTCACCTGAAATGGTGTTGTTTTTTTCTTTTTTGATCTGTTCATAAAATAAAACAAGCGACGCGGAAAAAAATAATATAGATATAACAAGAAGTATTAACGGTTTACGGCTGTTTTGCTGTTTTGTTGTGACAGGTTCTGTGTATCTAGGCTGTTGACGTTTTGCGTGTTTTATTGCCTCTCCATTTAGAAAACAGTCGAAATCGTCTTTGAGCTCAGCTATGTTCCTATATCTTTTTTCAGGATGAAGCTGCATGCATTTTAAAACGATTGCTTCCAGATCCGGGTGTACTCTGTCATCGCTTTTGGTGGGGGATTGGAGCGCGCCTTTGATCACCTTATCAAAAATTTCTTTTGTGTTTCCTCCTTCAAACGGAGGCTTTCCGGTTATGCAGTAGTAAAGAGTTGCGCCTATAGAATAAATGTCACTGAGTTTTCCTCCTTTATTGCCTCCTGCCTGTTCAGGTGAAGTGAAGGCGCAAGCTTCATTATTAACGGAACTTTTTACGGGTATGCCAAGATTTCTCAGATAAGCGGTCTTATTTTGATCTACCAATATATTTAGTGGCGAGATATCTCTGTGAGCAATGTTTTCTTTATGAATTTCTTCAAGAGCTTCGCATATCTGTCTTAATACAAGTATACAGTCTCTTTTGGTGAGCTTGCTGATTATCTCTGACAGGAGCATCCCGTCGACAAATTTCTGGGCGATCCAGAGTTTGTTCTCATCGATTTTCCATTCATAGATTGAAATGATATTATTGTGCGAGATCCTGCTTACAACCTCCAGCTCCTTGTCGAGCTTTGACAGCTCTGCTGTCGGCATATTGTGGATCACTTTAAGGGCGCTGTAATGCTGGACTCTTGAATCATATGCTTTATAGACAGTGGCATTTGAACCGCTTTTTATTTCTTTGAGCATGATGAACTTGTCTTTGAACGAATTTTCCTCGATAAACAGCGACTCTTCTTTAATTTTCCCGATCTGCGCGATTACCTGCGGATCAAGATATCCGTTTTCTTCAAGGATCTGTTTTAGTGATTTGTTATTTGTAGTGTTTATATGCTCGTTAATTGCGGTTTCAAGAACCTCCAGCTTCAGCTGCTTGTTTTTCAGCAGAAATTCGCAGATATCTTTATCACGCATACTAAATATGATTCTTCGCTAAACTTGTTGAAATATTATCATCGGGGTCCGCTTAATCAATGATATAGAATGCAGGATTCAGGATACAGAATACAAGAAACTGTTGATGCTGACATGGTAGATCAAAAGTGGTATACTTCTGTTATGCCGAGTGTAAATGAA
>JACQRL010000099.1 GCA_016206485.1 Planctomycetota bacterium
GTGTGAGCGTCCGAAAGTTATTGAACAGATACTCAGGAGAGCAAATACCAAAAAACTTAACCAGAAAAAGTAAGTACTATGCCTTCCCTTGCTTATTATTATATAACAACTGATTATTCCTGTAATAAGAACCCATAGACCGCATATTGGTGCTATTGTCGGGTCATTGAAAAGTGCTCCGCCCAAAAGCGTCAGAAAAAACCTGATTAAATCGAAAGGATTAATCAGTGGTGATAAGTAGTAATTTAGTCCTTGTTCTGGTCTGGCAAGATTCAAAAAATGTAAATATCCTATTATAATTCCAAAAATGCAGAATATAACAGCGAAAGAGATTTTAATCTTTTTATTGAATGAAAGGATGAAAAGCTGAATCGATCCTACTAGGTAGGTGAGCGCGCCATGAGAGTGTGACATAGCTGCCAATAATGAGCAGATGACAGCGATTATATAATATGAGATGCTCTTTTTCTCACCGAATAATTTGATGCTATAGAATGTGATTGCAGCCAACGGCGCCACAACTACAAAGGATAATTGGTGTCCCCATAAAAGACTTTCATGTTGCCTTAAACCAAAGACCAGAAATGCAAGAGGTATGAGGAATACTAATTTTAACCCTGATTCATATCGGAAAGCAGCAATGAGGATGACAAACAGCAGGATAAGTGAAAATACTACCGCGTACATTTCTGCAATGACATTGTAGCCGGTTAGGACTGCAAGCGGTATCCAGATAATTCGTGGGAAAGCGTGGAAGTGTTCATTATACGTTTTCATCAGACTAGACATTTCGAGTTGATTGCAGTACAACTGTTTTACATACGATAATGAGCTGGACCACTGGTCTAATAATGGCAGATTAACTCCAAACATAAATACGTAGATAATCGCAAGTAGTGGTGGAATGGTTAACACGATCAATAATGAAAGGGTTTTAGTCATAGGCATCAGTTCCTGACTGTGTGAACAGGAAGTCATTTACGCTTCATACATACCTCACAAAACGCGCCCAGACTCCTCCAACTATGGCGACGCCATTAAATATTTAGCACGTTTTTTAGCACGGTCGTGCATCCTCCAGCGCCCGCATTTTTAAAGAGCCTCCATGTTACAACATGATTTCAGACCTTAAAGTTTAAATTTTAAAATTGGAAGCGTTTTTTGAATTAACGATAGAGCTGGATAAAGGAAAATTTCGTCTGTAGAATACAGGTGTTTAAAAGGATGGGAATAAGTTTTTACACTACAGCATTTTTCTCGTTCACCCTTATCGGGGGAGAGCATGAGCTTCGTTACCATAACAGTTTAAACCCAATCACTATACAAGATCGGACTGATACAACCAAGATTGAAAAAATCGAGGCGCTCATTGACAAACTCCATAATAACGACATCAAGATACGCCAAGATACAGCGTTAGAGTTGGCACAACTTTGGAACCAGCCAGATGCTGTTTCTATACTCAAATCGAAATACGAACTGTTCAAAAATACACAACCAGCTTCTATATTACTCAAAGATGTAATCGAACGTATAAAATTTAGAGAGATTCTTGGTCAGAACATCGTAGACCATTATGCCGACAAAATCGACCGGCTTTACTACAATGACAGACTTTTTGTTGAAGGTTATGACGACTGGATCACGAATCCAATCAAATACAAACTAACGGACCAAGGCAAATTAAATCATATAGCTGAATATATATCCTCGAAAATTGCTGAAGTAAATGCGAAGCGCTACTTCATTGACTGTATAGCCGGCCACGGTGGTTTGTTTAGAAGAAGCTATAGGAGACACCCATTTGATGAAACCAATATGAAAATCTTAATAGGCTTTCTCGGGAATGGTGATGAACAATCAAAAGCAGAGGCAATAGTACACTTATACTCTTGTACAGAATCAAAAGAGTATGCTAAAGAAATCGCATCATCACTAAAATCTCCAACTGAACGTGTAAGAGAATATGCAATACTTACTCTAGAGAGGGTAAATGCGCAATCATTCGCATCCAAAATTGCCAGTTTACTCAATGACAAAAGTAGTTCTGTAACCGCAAGAGCAATTCATGCCCTGATGGTATTTAATGCCAAAGAGTACTCTGATCAAATTGCGACAAAACTCTCAGAAAATAGTGAATGTGTAAGGGAATCCGCAGTCAAAGCACTGAATAAGTTTAACTCAGTCAAATACATAAATGACCTGGCAAAATTACTGGATGATCAGGAACAAAATTCACATGTCTATACAAAAGCAGCGATCGTAATAGCGCGGCTTGGCGGAAAAGAATATCTAAACAAAATAGAGGGGCTATTCAAGAAGGAAAAAAACACCTATTCCAAAGCAAGTCTTGCGCTTGCATTGGGGTATCTCGGCTCTACAAGTAATAAAAAAGAAATAGCTGAGCTCCTGACTTATGATGATAAAGCTGTTAGTTTTGCATGAGGAGGACCAGGCGCACCAGGTGAGGTGCGGCCAAGCGGAGAGGTCAGGGCAAGAGCAGCACAAGCCCTGATCGAAATGGGGGCGACCGAATATCAAGATAAAATTCTTGCACTATTGTCTGATAACTCAAAATTCTTATATGATGATTACGAATCGCATACAACCGACTATGAGACTGTCAGTGATGTTATACACGTAACGTGTAACAGACACAACATAGACAGAGAAATAAATCTAAAGCTTGCAGAGGGAAAATTGTCAACTGAATCTGCAGAAACCATCGTTTCACATATAATTATTGCTGACCACAAAACAATGTTTAAATATCTTAAATCTTGGATCTCGTCACCAAAAAAATATCGGCTTCTGGACAATGACAAAACCGCTGAAATATTCAGTTTGATCTACTCAAAGAGAATAAAGGGAACCGGCATTTACGATTTTTTTGATTGCTTAAACGTCGTTCCAAGCGTAGCACTGAAAAAGAGAATCTTACGAGATATAATGAAGATTAAACCAGAATCCATAGCTGATTTAGATAACATTTTAGATGAGGTTAAAAAACTCAATGCTAAAGAGCTTCTTCCAGACTTTACAATATTATTAGATAACACTATGGAACGTTCAGAAGATCATCACCGCTATAATGGATTTTTCTCTATCAAGTGGCTTTTTACAGAAATGTATAAAATTGGAGAGGAGGAAGTTGTAGATTATATTGCGAAGTATCTCGATCGCAAAGATAGTTACTCTATTACAAACGCTATGGAAGCGCTTGTGGAAATAAAATCCACGAGATATAAGGATAAAATCGCTGGTTATCTTGATCATGCAGATCCGTATATCAGGATAACTGCTGCCAAAGCGCTCTGTCATCTAGATTTAAAAGAGTACAGCGACAAAATCGAAAGCACAGCGCTCAGCCAGAATCATCATGATATTATAAATTATGAGCTATTAGCACATGTCTGCCTGTGGGGAAAGAGAAACTACATTAATGACATTTTTAAACTCATACTGAAATATCCATCTTCAAACGAAATATATAATATATTCATAAAATCCAAACCTGTCGAACTTGTCAACGAGCTATGCCAACTTCTCGACAGTTATGACTATAATGAATATCCAAATAAAAGCATAGTTGCCGCTACAATTCTTATGGAAATTGATCCCAATGAACATATAGAGAAAGTCGCTAAGCTTCTTGATTATGATGACAAAATAACTAAATCTGTTGCAATATCGTTAATCGTCAAACATGGATTCAGAGACTACAGCGACAAGATAGCTCTTTTATTGGAAAGCATTGATATAGATCTCAGAAGGCAGGCATTTGAATCTCTTATCAAGCTGAAAGAAACAAAGTACGTTGATAAAATGTTTAAATTCCTTTCAGAAAGCAACAATGTATATGACTGTTGGGTAAGAGATATTAAAGCCCTTATAACACCAGATCATTCGCAGATTATTGGATCCCTGCTCGATTCAAAAAAAGTTCTTGTCAAGAATGAAGCGATTAAAATTATTGGGGAGCTGAAATTGGTAGAACATAAAGAGAAACTAATTTCCATGCTAAAAGAGGATGAATCAAACCTACTATTAATTGATAGCTTAATCTCTATTGATGCTGATAAATACAGAGATCATCTACTGAAGCCACTAACTCAAATATCTGACCATAATTTGCAGTGGCGTACCATAGATATAATTTCTAGACGTAAGGTAACAAAATACGCAGATGAAGTTTCTAAGTTACTGAATCCTGACAGCTCATTTTATTTGAAGCAAGTTATCATTAATGCACTCGTTAATCTGGAATATGCAAACGGTGCTGAGAAAATAGCTGATTTGCTCAAAAATGAGCCATACGATAATCATCAAGAACTTTATATACAGGCACTTGCCAGATTAAACGCTGTGCAGTATGCAAAGACTATTGCTGAATACATAGATGATCCGAATCCAAAGATCAAAGGAAACGCGGTTATTGCTCTCAAAACGTTAAATGCAAGCGACTTCGCCGATGAGCTGTCCAAATTAGCGGGCGACACTACTGAATTCATTTTGTACAACTATTTTGAAACTCAGAAGACCGAAACGCAGATTACCACGGTCCAAAATTGTATCAACGAGGCGCTAAAACATTTCGAATCGCAAAAAGTGCGCTGATAAACTTTCACCTCACACAAAATATTATCTAACCAATACTTTTTGGATCTATCAGAGGCGTGAGAACTCTTATTTTATATCTATAACGGAGATTCTTTCTCCAGAGCTATTCCTCGAAGAATATAAATAAGCAATACTTTTACCATCTGGGGTAAATGCGAGATTAATCTTCGTGGATTTATCAGTTGTTAACTGTTGAAGATCACTACCATCACTATTCATAATATATATCTGACTCGATATAACATATCTTTTCTTGATCTCATCAGATACGATAAAAGCAACTTTGTCCTTCTTCGTGGTAAAGTTTAGTATATATTGTGTGCCTTGATCAGTTAGTTTAGTCACGTTGAGATCCCCATCTGAAGCATATATACAGCTGGATTGCTTAAAAAAGGAATCTGTGAAAATGATTTTCGTACTGTTATCCATCCATTTGGGATTTATAGTAATCTCATTCCCAAAGCGGAATCTTTTCTTAACTTCAGATGCGTTATCCCCATCTTTTAAAGAGATAATCTGAACCAAACCGCTTTTACCACTGTCAATTCCCACAAGCAGTATTTTGGTTTTATCTGGTGCTAAATAACAATGAAAGTATTGTTTTCCATATAGTTTCGTTTTTTTTATGGATAAATCAGCTATGTCCGCAACTGCTATGTAATAACTTTCATCTTGCAAATAACTGATGATTAGCTCATTATCCTGAGTAAACCCTACAACATTTATGTATTTGATGCAGCTATCAAATAATTTTTTGCTGTCTTTGGTAACTTCCTTTTTCGTTGACAGGTTGAATACGAACAAATCCTGATTGCCATTGGCGTTGGTCGTCACATAAGCAATACAATTCGAGTCATTTGACCATTGATAATTATAAGTCTCTTTTAGTTTATGAAGAACTTCATTTTTGTAATTAATGATTTTTTGAGCGCCTTGGGAAAGCACGCTAATTAATTCACCGTTCGGAGAAACACGTGGGTGAAAGGATTCAGAAAGGCTTTGAGTCTTGCCAGTTTCAACATCAAATATATAGGTCAAGCCAAACACATAACTATACGAGTCATCTGGTTCTTCCCAGTTTCCGCATCTGAACATTGATTTTGTTGTTTCATATACCACAAATTTGCCATCATTTGCCCACATGATATCCAAATTAGGTATTTTAATTATCGTTGATTTTTTGCTCTCACAATCCTGAGTCAGAAAAGCTAATTGAAATAATGTTACTGGAAGCAAACAAAAATAAAGACGCATTTATCGTAATAGATTATATTATAATTTGACTTCAATCTCAAAGAATCACGTTTTCTCAGCGAATAAAAAAACAACAGTCATATACAGAAGATTCAAATTTAAATTTTTAACTTTAAATTTGTATGGCACCTCGCTACGTGAGTTATCCCCCTCTAATAGGACCACATATTTAGGAGAAATTGAAAAAGTGGGTAGAATTAGATTAAAGGGGGTTAAAAATGAGAAAGCAAATCAAAA
>JACQRL010000111.1 GCA_016206485.1 Planctomycetota bacterium
AGTGCGGGGGATTCCTAACCAGCCAGTGGAGCAGACCAGAAATCCCTGCCGGTCTTTCTGGCTGCTCACCTGCATCGTTAGATTGATAGTGATCATTGTGTTAATAATGGCAGCCGACAGCCAGAGAAAAGAAATAAGGAGATTTTAATGGCAGAGCTTAGTGTAACGAGAAAAAATATCAGTAAACTGTTTTCTGAAATGCAGGACAAAAAATTTGTTATACCCGATTATCAAAGGCCATATAAATGGGATGAAGAAAAATGTGAAACTTTATGGAACGATATAACGACATTTTTCGCTGATCAAAAAGATGGTGAAGAATACTTTTTGGGTACTATTGTAACCTGTAAAAGTAATGATCCAAAAAATGAGATCGAAATTATCGATGGTCAACAAAGAATCACATCATTGTTTCTACTTTTGAGAGCTTTTTATAGCAAATTAGAAAAGATGCCAGATGACGATAATATTATTGGATTAAAAAGTCAAATTGCACCTTGTCTTTGGAATGTCGATCCCATATCAAGAAAAGTTAAAGATACTACAAAAATTCATATTGAGTCCCGCGTAGCAACTGAAACGGACAATGATGTTTTTCATGAAATCCTAAAATCAGGCACGCCGTCTATCAAGAGCAAAGATTTATATTCATCCAATTATTCATTTTTTTATCGAAAATGTGACGAATATGCAAAGAATAATCCTATTCACTGGCAACCGCTCTGCGTGACAATTTTAGAAAAATGTATCTTCTTGCCAATAGAGTGCGAGAATGTAGACATAGCCTTAACTATTTTCACGACACTAAATGATAGGGGAATGCCCTTGTCAGATTCAGATATTTTTAAGGCTCAAATATACAGGACAAAAAATCTAAATGATGAAAAGAAGGATTTTACCGATCATTGGAAGGAACTGACTGAAATAACCGAAGATGCGAAGATATATATAGATGATCTTTTCAGATACTATTCGCACATTATCAGGGCAAAAAACGACGATAAGTCAAAAGAAATTGGATTAAGAAAGTTTTATGCAACAGATAAATATGCCAGATTGAAAGAAACGGACCTCATGGCTAATTTGGCTTCTTTGTCTGAGTTTTGGTTTGCCGTTAATACCGGAGCTACAAGGCTCGACGATGTTGAAAAATTAAATATTGAAGCACAAAAGTATTTACATTGCCTTCAATGTTATCCCAACGAATACTGGAAATATGTTACCAGTGTGTTTTATTACAAACATGGTGAGTCCGAAGACTTTATTAATATATTTTCTGTTTTTTTGAAGAGACTTACTGCTTTTCTATTCGCAAAATTTATCGAGAAACCAACTGTCAACGCTATCAAGGATGACATTTATCAATTGGGAATAGATGTCTTTTTAAATAAGCCTCTAAGTTTTGGAATATCAATTAATGATCAATTTAAAACAAAACTTAGTGACGCTTTCTCATTAAAAATAGCTAAGGGGGTAATATTACTTCATGCTTATCAAAATCAAAACCAGATAGCAATTATTCCGAGCAATTTTGAAGTCGAACATATTTTCCCTCGAATCTGGCAAAACACAAATTATAATGGCTGGGACAAGAAGGATGCTGATGAATATTTGGAAAAGTTTGGCAATAAAGTTGCCATAGAAAAGAAGGTTAACATTCAAGCAGGCAATGGATACTTTGGGAAGAAAAAGGGGAAATATTCCAACTCTAAAATTGGAGACGTACTTGATTTGAGTATGTACAGCAAGAATGACTGGGTGAAAGACGATATCGAAAAAAGAGAGGTCAATTTCATAGATGTTTTATTGAATTTTTTCACAGATAACTTAGCATCTTAAGCTTCTTTGCAAATAGTGAACGGATAACAAGTCATTGGAGTGAACGAGTGCCACAGGACACTTTTTTAGGTTGCATTGTTATGAGGACGGCAAATCGGTTTGGAGGCATGTTGTCATCATTCAGTGTCACTCGTCGCTCAATTCTACGTTATGCCGTATGAAAAATGATTGAAAAAAGAGACAACAAAATGAACATCAGAGAAATAGCCCAATTCACGCTGAACTATTTCGAAATCAACAGAGAGGAAAGGAATTACGCGGCGATATTATTTGGGACATTGTGCCAGCATGGAAATGCGGAAAGATTTCTGCAATATTGCGGAATCAACAACAATATAGGCCCTGACTTTGGGATTTACTTCGAATATGCCTACTTACGAGACCTGTGGAACAAAATTAGCAGCGAAGAGACCAAAAAGGAGATCATCCGGAATCATCTTCCCATCAAGGGAATTGATGAAATTCTTCAACTACCGCTGAAGGGGATAAATCAGAAATTTGGAGTTGGCGGCGAAGCATCTTCTGATTTCTTACAGTACCCTGGGAAATGGGCAATCGTCAAATACCACAAGATTTTTAAGGACAATGATGACTTTCTAAAAATCTGCCGGTTCAAGTGGTCATTCAATATCAAGCCTGACATTGTCATTCATCTTGACAAAAACAACGCGATCTGTATTGAAGCTAAATACGAGTCCGGCGAAGGGGTTTATCCATCATCTGACTTGGAGAAATCCATTTTCCGCGAACGAGGGCTTAAGTATATCGGCCAAATGGAACTCCAAAAATACATGATGGAGGAGCTTCTTGGAATCAAGACACAATTCAAGTTTCTTGTGTTCAAAAAGGGAAAGAGCGATACGCACAAAGTGGTGAGTTGGGCGGAAGTATTCAATTGTCTTGACATGAGCGAGATGCCCAATTTCGTCATGCAAATGGCAAAGAAAATTTCAGGATGAACAAGAGGACCACACGGCATAATACATGTCATGCTACCAAAAAGAAGGAGGGAAATTATATGAGGAAAAAGAGAATATTTTTCTTGATTAGCATAATAATATCTTTTTTTACCGTAAGTTGCGCAACCACAATTCAGCATTTATCCACCCCGACAGGAAAACCAGAAGTTACCATTAGTAATGTATCTAAAAAAGCTATCGTTGATCGGCTTACCAATATCATGATCGATAGGGGTTACAATGTAAAAGAGATTACGGAATATAAAGCTGCGTATTCTAAAAGAATGGAGTCCGTGAGCGCGGCAATTTGGTATGGTTCAAAATACGATTCTACTCCAGAAGCACGAATTACATTTGATACTGTTGAAACGCAAGCCAACATACGTATTGTTGCTACCTTACAAATGGTAACTAATCCTGGCAGTGCTTTTGAACGAACAACCGATTTAAGCAAAAACACGCCAGATGCACATAATTTTCAAGATATTTTATCTAATTTAAAAAGTGAGATGGAATCTAAATAAAACGCATAACAAGTCAATGGAGCGGACAGGCTGACGCCTGCCGCTCATCTTTGCTGTTATGCAATTAAAGGCACAACAAGAGGATGGTATGAATAAGTGGAAGTTTAGATGGCAGATAAAAACAATAATTGTATCAACTTTGTTTATTTTTCTGTGCTCTATTACATCAATAGA
>JACQRL010000112.1 GCA_016206485.1 Planctomycetota bacterium
AATTTTAAAATTTAAATTGTAAAATTTCAAATTGGATATGGGGGGAAAGACGACGAAAACAATCATTTTTCTATCTGTATTGATCATTATTTCTTCGCAGCTTATCCCTTCAAGATTTATCATCGGGTCAAGACTCCTGTTTCTATCCTTTACAGCAAATCTTTCAAAAATCCTTCAAGATAGCAGCGGCAGAACAACTCACGAAACTTTAAACCAGGAATTAAAAGAAGAGTTATCCAGAATTCAGGCAGAAAATGAACGGCTTAGAAACGCCCTGTTTCTGCAGGGATTTTTCAGCAGCAGTGAGAAAGATAGATTTGATCTGTGCTATGGAGAAGTCATACGGCATTTTTTACCGACTGACCCTGTTATTCTGCTGAAAATAAAAGATGACAGAATTTCCCGCGGAAATGCGGTCATCTTCGAAGAGCTTCTGATTGGCGTGGTCGATGAAGTAAACTCTGAATACTGCAAGGTTATACTGAGCACACACAGCAAATTTAAAGCCGCCGCTCATATCTTCGACGGCGAAAAAGCGATCCGCGGTGTTGCAAAGGGAGAAATTACAAAAATTACGCTCAGACTCCCGCTTCATTCAGTAAAAATAGCTCCATTTGCGCCTCTTAGAACAACTCCGACAGAAATCCATGAAATCCCTGAAAACATGCTGATTGGTCAGACAGAAAGATTAAGGACACTCACCAGTGGTGAATCAGAAGTCGTGGCAACAGTTCCTATAGATTTCGCTTCAATTCACTCTGTAATTATTGCGGTCCCAAAACAATGAATTACCAATTGCAGGATAAACTATACAGGATTTCCAGAGATACATCCTTATTCGCCAGCTGTATTGTCACACTTACAATTGAAAAACTCTTTTTATATCCGCTGTCGCCGATTTTGCTTCTCTTCTTCTGCATGCTTAACAGATCGCCAAGAAAAGACAGCTCCTATCTGTTTTTCACCTGCGGACTCCTGGAAGATTTATCCAACATAAGTCATTCATTTGGAATTTATACCATCCTTTTTCTCGGGATTGAACTTCTGATATATCAGGCATCAAAAGTTATTTCGTTCAATTATATGCCTGCAACATTGGTTATAATGATAATCTCCAGCTTTTTCATACTTTTTATTCCATTCATTCTCGAACACAAAGTTGTCGGATTATTTCCTCTGAAGCAGTCAATCGGCCTTCTATTGATAGCATTGTTGCTTATTCTCCCTTATATCACGGTAAAATCTTTTATGGATATAAACACATGAGCCCGCTGAAATTTGCCCTCAGCGCCATCGCAGCAATAATTATATTACGATTATTCCAGCTGCAGATAATCGGCTATGAAAACGCCTTGGAATTTACAAAGAGCAGAAAGACGGTAGTGCTTGTTAAACAGCCGAAACGCGGAACTATAAAAGACAGAAATGGAAAAGTTTTGGCAATTAATGAAATGCTGTATGACGTACATTTTGACACCCTGAATGATCAGGAACATTTGACATTTTTTGAAAATATAGCCCGCAGCCACAAGGTCATAAAAACGGGAGACTCCTATTCGATAAAATCGCTTACCTTTGACGACATTACGACATTTGAGCTCAAATATATGGAGCACAACTGCTACACAATAAAGGCGCGGTCAACAAGAAATTATCCGTATAAAACCTCGGCAGGCAATCTGATTGGATTCTGCAACAGATTATCTAACAAAGAGGGCCGGGAATTTATAAATAAAAGAATCGGTTCTCTTTCGGATGGAGATTTTCTTGAAAGAGAAACCTCTTTCGCAGATCTTTCCAATATGCTCAAAGGCAGATCGGGGATAGAATCATACTTTAATGAAGAACTCATGGGACAAAGCGGAATAACTGTAATCGAAAAGGATACGACAACAGGAAAAGAAAAGAGCGTTGACCTGCTGGAAGTTATAGATGGAAAAGATATCCGGCTCACTATCGACATAGAACTTCAAAAATCCATTGAATCAGCAGCCATTCAATATAGTCAGCCTGTTGCTGCGTGTGTTCTAAAGACAAATGGCGAGATCGTTGCTCTTGTCAGCACCCCTTCAATAAATCCAAATGACTTCATTCCTCCGACAAATAACGAAAAAATAAAAAACTACCTGAATGACAACCATGGCAGGCCGCTGGTTAACAAATGCATTTCTTCCGCATACCCTCCTGCATCAGTTTTTAAACTTCTGGTAGCAGCGTGCGCGCTCAATGAAAACCAAATTAATTCTGATACACATATTGAGTGTACCGGCACGTATAAAAACAAAAGGGACGCATTCAGATGCTGGGTATACAGACAATACGGGAAAACTCATGGAGATATCGATCTGAATTACGCCACTGCCACATCATGTAATATTTATTTTTTTGAAATTGTCCGCAATATAGGAGCAGATAGATTTATTTCATGGATCAAAAAGTTCAACTTCGGCAGCACAACCAATATCGAGCTGCCCAACGAAAAAAGCGGGACAATACCTCATGATAAAATAAATGCGGATGAACTGCTGTCTCTGGGAATCGGGCAAGGCCCTATCTTAACTACTCCGCTTCAAATCGCGTCTTTTATAAATACAATAGCCAATAAAGGGAGCTACTACAAACCTGTTTTAATTCCGGATACTGTCCAAAAGCAACCAGAAAATACAAACATCAGCCCGAAGGTATTTGAGAAAATTATTGATGCAATGAGAGACTCGGTACGCAAAAGCTATGGTACTGCTCATAATGAGTATCTTGCCAGTATAGGATTTGCAGGTAAGACAGGATCTGCTGAGCTGGGAAATAACAAGATCTCACATGCGTGGTTTGCAGGACTTTATCCATGGAATAAACCAAAATATATTGTTGTAGTTTTTGCTGAGCATGGAGGAGGCGGAGGAGATATTCCTCTGAAGATTTGTGAAGAGATCTGTTTCTTCCTGGAACGCTGACATGAATAAAACACACAAAAATGTCTTTATCGCGATTGCATCGATACTTTCTGTCATAAGTCTGTTTTCAATATTTTCTCTTTCAATAAATGGGTCATTAAAATATCAGGACATCCTGTCAAAACAGGCCTTATTTATAGTAGCAGGGCTGTCTGCCGCAATCATTCTAAGTAAAATAAGCTATTACAAAATAGTGCGAGTCGCTCCTTATATCTATATAGCCGTACTGCTGTTGCTGATTTATCTGCTTGCTTTCGGCGTTCCGATAAGAGGTTCTAAGGGCTGGATAAAAATCGGAACTTTCTCACTCCAGCCTGCCGAATTTGTTAAGGTCTGCCTGATACCTCTATTTGCTCTTAATTTCAAATACCCTCTCAAATGGACAACAAGATCAATTTATTATACGTGCATCTCTATAGCGCCGGCACTGCTGATCGCGCTTCAACCGGACCTCGGAATGGCAACGTTAATTATTGTGTTTTTTATTTCCAGTCTCTTTACAACCGTAATCAAACAACTTTCGCAGGTAACTATTATAATCACTGCTTTTATAGTTCTTACCCTGCCTCTTTTCGGGTTCGTGCTCAAAGATTATCATAAGCAGAGGATATCCGGATTTTTTTCGAACAAACAGTCTACCAACTTCCAGCAGTTTAACTCTGTCAAGCTCATCGGATATGGAGGGTTCGCCGGGAGAGGAATAGGGGAAGTCTCAATATACAGCCCGCTTTATGTCCCTGACAGACACAATGATTTTCTTTTCTCATGTATTGGAGAAGAATTTGGATTCGTCGGCTCAGTTGCGATTATTCTCATGTATTTCCTGTTAGTTTACCGGCTATTCGACCTTGCGGATCTGACCAGAGACATTGTCGCCAGCAAGCTGCTGTATTTCAGCGGGCTCTATCTTATGATACAGGGATTCACAAACCTTGCTGTAAATCTCGGGATGCTGCCGGTAATCGGGATCAACATGCCTTTTTTTGGTTATGGAGGAAGCAGTACGATCTCATGCTATCTTCTTCTGGGTATTATCCTGTCTGTCCTGCAAAAACCTGTCTGTTCATTCAGGAATCAGTCAGGATAGTCTTACAAGCCTCAGAGTCGAAAAAGTCTGTGGCGCGACAACAAACAAAAACTTAATACTCTAAGTATATATTATTATGATTAGAATTTAATCCTAAATTATTGGAGGCAAATATGGGCAATTTAACCCTAATTATCGTATGCTCTTTTTTTCAGGACGCGGATGAATTCATACAAAGGCAGGAGTATTTGTTCGAGAAATTGAAGGTTGACTCTATAGTGTTCAAGGCGCCGAATATGGAATCCGGGGAGACCCAGGAGGACAATCTCGTCAAAGGATATCACTTTTATTATATTTTTGGTTTCGACCTGAACAGCGAAGGTTATGTCGTATTGAAAAAGGGAGAAAAAGGTATAACCAGAACTTTATATAGCGATGAGATGCCATCAATCTTGATAACAAAAATGCAGGGATTCAAAAAGAAAAAGTTGAAGGACTACAAGTCAATAGAAGAAAAACTGGGAAATGACGCTGTATACTGGGAGCATGGATCAAGCTCTGAAAAAAACAAATCTTCTGAACAATCGGCCAGACTCAACAGACTTATTACCGCGATGAGAACAATAAAATCTCCCGCAGAAATCGCGCTCATACAAAAGGCAACAGACATAACGTGCAATGCCCACAATCAGGTCATGAAAAAGGTAAGCAAGCTGAAGACCGAACAAGAAATAGAGAAGCTTATACTTAATACTTATGCTGCGGAGGGCGCGCAGGACATTGGTTTCAGTTGCATTGTGGGCAGCGGAGTCAATGGGGTCACGCTCCATTATATGGATAACAACTCCAATCTTCCTGACGATTCTCTTGTTGTAATCGATATCGGGTGTAAATATAACAATTACGTTACGGATGTGACAAGAACCATCCCAACAGGAGGAAAGTTCAGTGGGAAAATGAAAAAAGCATATGAAGCGGTGCTCGGCGCTCAGAAAGAAGCTGAAAAAAGGCTTAAACCCGGCGTTACACTCGCACAGCTGCAAGAAGTTTCCGTCAGATATCTCAAAGAACAAAACTTTCCGCCGTTTCCTCATGGCCTAAGTCATCACGTAGGACTTGCTGTCCACGATGATAATAATACAGGATATATGAAACCTTTGAAGGCCGGTATGGTCATCACAATAGAGCCGGGCTACTACAGCAAAAAGGATGGGTTTGGTATAAGAATCGAAGATATGTATCTTGTCACAGAAAGTGGTTTCATCCGCATGTCTGAGTCAGCTCCGAGGGAAATAGATCAGATTGAAAAGCTTATCACGACGCCTGATTCTGTTGTCGCTGCTAATGAGCCTCGCAAGTTTGATATTGATGACAAGGAACTCGATGCGCAGCCTTCAAGCAAAAGAAGAACATTCGGTATTAATGTGGATACATCTGTTACGGACGAAGACATAGATTCACTGAAACTGGAACAAAATGCAGGCGCAGTAAAAGTAGAAAGTGTTGTCCCGGGCAGCGTTGCAGATAAATGTGGTATCGAAGATGGCGATTACATAATAAACTTCGATGGCAAAGATATCGGAAGAGACAGTTCATATGAAGATCTTGTGTCATTAATTCAAACAGCAAAAGCAGGCACTGAAATAAAAATAGTCGTTATCAGAAACGGCAAAAGCATGACACTGAACGCTAAATTTGAAAAGTAATCTTCTGACGCATCCTCCGGTTATGGCGGAAGCGGAAGTTAAGTTCTCTTCGAAAAACCAAAGACTGCTTGAATCAGAGAAGATATTGACTTTATTCCTTGAATTTGCTAGAATTTAAGGAATCTAATACAGAAATTAGTCTTATAATTGATAATTGACGTATATAGAAAAAGATGTATATACAGCGTAAGCAACTGGAAAATCTTGTCTCGCTTATAAGGCCAAACAGGGTCGTAGTCATATATGGCCCGAGAAGGTGTGGCAAGACCACGCTTATAACACAGTATCTTGCAAGTATAAAGGAAAAATATCTTCTGGTAAGCGGGGAGGATATAATCGTACAGGAACATCTTAGTTCACAGTCTATAGCAAGGCTTCAAAACTTCATAGGAGATCATAAATTGCTTGTCATTGATGAGGCCCAAAAGATCAGAAATATTGGTCTTAATCTAAAACTTATCGTCGATCATATTAGCGGGCTTAAAGTTATTGCCTCAGGCTCAGCTTCATTTGACCTTTCGCAACAGGTAGGAGAACCGTTGACAGGAAGAAAGGTTACGCTAAGACTTTTCCCGCTTGCGCAGCTTGAATTATCGGGTATTGAAAAAACCCATGAAACGGCGGGGATGCTGGAGAATCGCCTCATTTTCGGTTCCTACCCGGAAGCAATAACAACACCTGGCAATCAGGAGAAGATCCGTTACCTTAAAGAGCTTGTAAGTTCCTATTTGCTCAAAGATATTCTGGAGTTCAACGGGATCAGGCATTCTGATAAGCTTATTAAAATACTACAGCTTCTAAGCTTTCAGATAGGTCATGAGGTTTCCAACTCTGAGCTGGCTTCCCAGACAGGCATCAACAATAAAACTATACAAAAATATCTTGAGCTGTTGGAAAAAGTATTTGTCCTTTTTAAAATATCCGGGTTCAGCAGAAACCTCAGGAAAGAGATCTCGAAAAATCCGAAATATTACTTTTATGACTTGGGTATAAGGAACACTCTAATTAACAACTTCAATCCGCTGGAGATAAGGAATGATGTCGGCTCTCTCTGGGAGAATTACCTTGTGATAGAGCGATTAAAGAAACAGGAGTGCACCGGTATCATATCCAATAACTACTTCTGGCGCACCTACGACAGGAAAGAAATTGACTGGGTTGAGGAAAGGGAAGGGAAATTATACGCTTATGAGTTCAAGTGGAAAGACAAGAAAACTGTCGCGCCGGGAGACTGGATAAAAAATTACCCTGGTTCAGAATTTTCAGTCATCACAAGAGAAAACTACCTTGATTTCATCTGCTGAGATAATAAGTGTTCCTGTTATCTCCAGCTCGAGCTCATGCTTTCAGTCATGAAAAAACCAAGCTGTTCCTTAGACTACAAGACTATGAAACTAATTAGACCATGCAGGCTATTGTGCAGACTAATTAAACAGCCTATTTGTTTTTCCATCTATTCAGCAGCTTTTTTGCTCTCCCGCCGACAGAAATATTTTCAACTTGACAAGGCTTATCAAGAGAGCAGTATATATTTTGATATCCTGACACATCATCAACCAATTTCTCAATATCCGAGGTAAGCTCTCTTAAGTCCAGTATATCTGCGACAGCCAAACCTGTTAATTTCATAAACACATCTTCGCTATGAAGGTATTGCTTCCTGATTAAAGCAAGATACTGCTTTGATTCTGATATAGCATTCAGCGTTTTCAAGGCCTCTGCCGCAGGCTCCGCACATTCATTATCTAGAAGAAGCTTCGCTAAATCCGGCGCATATTGTTTATCACTTAATTGAACAAATGCTTCAATAGCAAGATTCCGTACACTACTTTCTTTATCGTTAAGGCAGCTTGATATCAAGTCACCATATCGCTTTGACCTGTATGTTCCCAGCACTCTTACTGCAAATGTAGCCCCTTGCTTAATAAAATCCGCAGCTTCATCTATATATTTTTCTTTATAATCAAGTTCTAATAACGCCTCCAGAATCTCTACTTTGGAAGGGAGCTCAATCTTTTGCGAACTGAGCAACTCTTCTATCTTTGGTATATACTCTTTTGCTCCTACTTTTTTTACAAATTCTATCGCCTTGTGAATAAAAAGAATCTTGTTGCTATTGTTATAGAGTTTTTCTAAATATTCAGAGTCGCTACAAGCAAGCTCGCAATTATTTTCTAAGTTTAAATCAAATGAAATAAACTTAGCTACTTCCTCTGCAAATTCTCTTGCGTTTAATTCTATCAAAGTCTCTATTGCCACATACTTCACATAATTTGATGGATCCTTCAGGTGATTTGCGACTTCCTTTGCATATTGCTGTAAACTCAGTAATCCAATTGTCTTAAGTACACCGCTGCGAATTTCAATATGCTTATCCTGCAAAAGCGAGATAACATCTTTTGCACAATCTATAGCTTTTATCATTCCAAGTATTCCTATTGAATGAACTCTAATATAGTGATCCTCGTCTTTGAGAAATCTAACAATGAAGTTTGCAGCATTTGTCAATACAGGTGTAGGAATTATGTTAGAAAACCATTCATAACCAGATATTGTTTCAATAAAATCTGCTTTATCATCTTTGTTTTTTAATCGCTTAATAAGCCATTCCGCATACTTAGATTGCAAATCTACAATATCAGAGTGAGTAGGCGCTGTCTTTCTCAAACATCTAATAAAATCTATAAGCTCTTTTAAACTCCATGTTATCATCAAATCAACTCTATCCCCCAGTGCATCTACTAAATGTTTACCAAGCTCCCTACGAAACTGTATTTTATTGCATATATCCTTCAGCCTTATCAATGTATCTATGTCATAAATATCTTTTTCTTTTGATAACTCCTGCTGAATAAATCCTATTACTTTGTCGTTTTGCCACATATTAATAAGTTTTTTTGATACATCTACCCGTTTTTCAGGATCTTTATTCCCCAAACAATTGATTAAATCGATAAAATCATTTTCATTGTTCTGATTAGTATAAAAAATCTGAAGCAGAAGCATTGAAGCAACAAAAAGCCGCAACATTACATTAAAATATATCAAAATTATCCACCATTTTAAACCATTGTTTTATCTCTATTTCTATTCTTTAAATATATAGTCATCTGGATTTTTAAATTCTCCTGTCACACCACTAAACTTCATCTCAATCTTGATTTGATTTTTAGTGTCGTTGCGCCATTCGCTTCTGGATTGTATAAAACTTTTCGAGGGCGCAGGCGGCAAAAAAAATAAGAATAAAATCCATTGGAGCTCTCAGGCGGGTTCCCGGCCAGTAAACCGAGTAAACTGCCGTAAAACAGATAATAATCAAATATAAAAAATACTCTTTTTTCCAACTGGCCCTTCTGATATACATCCCAGCAAGAAAAAGAAGAAACAACGGGGTAAAATAAACCGAATAGGCAAGATCAGCCAGGCGACCTCTTTGAGGGACATTTTCCACTCTGATTCCGCCATCCGATATTACAAGCTTTGTCTTATTATCAACAGGGTTGAAGGGAACGATACCGGGATAGTAAAGATATAAAATATTGAGCAGTCTGAGCTTAAGCGTTCTAAGTGGATTTTCCTTTATAAACTGAACAGCTTTCTTTGTATAAAATCTGTCCTGATCAACCCATTTAATGTCTTCACCACCGGGGTTCTCAGAGTGCCACATCTTTGATAAATAATCATCCAGTAGATCAACACTATATGCAGGAATAACTTTATCAGAATATTCGCAGTTCCCTTTTATCAGATTCCACCCGCTCCTCGCCGGCAACAACACACCTCCTACATGATAATTTCTCAGATAAAATGGCAGGCATATGAGAAGAGGAACAAAAAATGTCAGAAATGCATCAACCAATCGCCTTCTAAACAGCAATATAAAGATCGCAAACCCGAAAACAGGGAGCAAAGTAGGCCTGCACAATATAGTCAGTCCTGTTAATACCGAATATCTGATAAACTTTTCTGAAACAAAATAATAGCAGGTTATAATAAGTAATGCCGACAGCAAAGGCACTTCAATAATCGCAACTGATTGTCTTACAAGATATGGGTGAAGTGAATATAAAAGTACCGCCGTCCAGGAACAAAAACTGCTTTTAGCCAATTGTGATGTCAACTTGTACAAATATACACAACCAATGCACTCAAAAATAATTTGAATGATCATGGCTGCAAAGTAAGTGTCGAACGTAAACCATCTGGCCAGATATAAAAAAATAACATATAGAAAATCCTGTGTTGTATCCCTTAGCTCAGCCCTTATAAAAGTATAGTCATATAATAAACCGCCTGCCGCGTTCCAGTATATAGAATCATTGTACGTTCGATCAGGTACTGCGATAAAATAAATCAATCTCGGGGTAAAACAGAATAGAAAAATAAGCAGGAGTGTTTTAAATCCGCATTTTGCCATGAGACGCTCTATTCCTTTGTGATTAAAACCGAATAAGAAATATTATTCACCCTGTAGATATCAAATTTATGGCTGCAGTTCACTCTGACCAGCCGTTCGAGATCACTTCGCTTATAGTAATTAGAAATTGAAGGGACAAGCTGGTCATGAACTATTAAATGCAGCTGCCTGAAAGAGTATCTGCTTATGAAACTGTAATAAGGGTGCTTAATATCAAATGACTTCAGCAATATCTGCAGTATAAGTGTCGGAGCAAGCGCTATAGTGGCAATAATTCTGGAGTCGATTGATTTACAGAATTTTCTTATTGGATTTAAGATTCGAAGAAGAAGTTCATTTCCTTCATATCCATAAACCCATAAGAGAACCTTTCCCCCCGGCTTTGCTGCATTCAAAAGCTTTTTTAGCGCTAGCGAAGAATCATGAAGATGATGCAAAACTCCAAGGCATGTGACGAGATCAAACTTATTGCTGTAATCAAGACCATAAACTGACTTTTGCTCTATGTTGCAATTTTTAAATCCCCTGAGATTATATCTGGCGCTCTGAACTATCTCGTCATCAACATCCACACCCACAACATTCTTTACCCCCCATTTGAGAAAAAAATATGGATTTCTCCCCATACCACACCCGACATCAAGTACATCCTTACCGGAAAAATCAGCCTGTTTAAAAGGTGTCACCCATTTTAAAAGATGAGATTCATAGTAGGGAACAATCATCTTGTAAATCTTCCACTCCAGAGCAAATCTTCTCGAAATCTGCTTCTCGTAGCTATTGTTCATATACGTATTACGAAGGATCGAATTCTATGGAAAACTTTTCATAGCAGCTTTCAGAAACTTCTTCCAGAAATCTGCTTACCCTATTAATTTTAAAACCTCCATACTCAAAAGAAGCTGCCGGCATTACCATATAAAGCCGGTCCTGAGCCCTTGTACTTGCGACATAAAACAACCTTCTTTCCTCTGAAATCTCCTCTTCAGTTTTAGATCTGGCGTCCGGCAGTTTTCCATCAACAAGCCATATAATGAACACTACCTTCCATTCGAGTCCCTTCGCCTGATGAACTGTTGTGCAAACTATACGTTCATTGCTATCGCCAAACCGTTCGGCAGAAACATAACTTGAAAGGGCAAGTTCCGACAAAAGTTCAGCCAGATTCTTGAATCTGGTAATGAAATTAATAAACGCCTCAACATCATCACATCTGCGTTCATAATCATCATACGCAGTCTTAAGAATTTCCTTGTAAAAATCCTTATAAATAAACCTGACAACAGCCCTGGGATCATCCTTTGACAGGCTGCTTTTATAAATCCCTGTAAACCTCTTAATGCCTTCCGCAGCTTTTTTTGAGAGTTTAAATTTAGTGAGATTGTCATTGATGCCTTTTTGAACCTTGACAAAACCCCATATCTCTGCGGATACTGATTTGCCGATACCGTCGAACAGCTGAAGAGTTCTTTTAAGCGAAAGTTCATCTAGAGGATTAACAAGAACTCTCAGGAATGAAACAATATCTTTTATATGCGCCTGTTCGAAAAATCTGAGTCCTGAACGCACCTCGAAGGGGATCCGCATCCTCTGGAGCTCAAGCTGCACATCAATTGAATGGTGATGCGCGCGGTAAAGCACTGCTATTTCACTGAGCGAATAGTTTTTATTGAGTTCAAGTATCCTCTCAACAACAAACCTTGCCTGTTCTCGTGTTCCCCTGCAAACATACAACGCAGGTTTTTCAATATCTCTTTTAGTCGGCTGCAAAACCTTTCCATACTTATTTACATCAGAAGCAGTGACCTCATTCGCCAGATTAAGTATTGAAGGAGTGCTCCGATAATTTATCTCGAGCTTTCTGACAACTGCGTCCTTGTAAACCTCCTGAAATCTAATGATGTTATCAACCGTCGCTCCGCGGAAACTGTAGATACTCTGCATCTCATCGCCGACGATCAGGAGACTTGTTGGAGGATCTTTGCATATGAAATTTACTATTTCTGACTGAATTTTGCTGGTATCCTGATACTCATCCACAAGTACGTGAAGAAATTTATTTTTATGCCAGGCAACGGCTTCTGAATGATTTTTAAGCAGACTCCACCAGTAAAAAAGAAGGTCATCAAAATCCAGAAGCGCGCGCTCTCTCTTAAACTGAGAGTATTTATTCAAGATGCTGTCGATTTCTTCCGCCATAACAGCAAAGTGAGGAAAGAACTGATCGATTGCTTCATATGTTTTGAGCTGTGTGTTAGTTGCAAGTGAATAAACTTCTATCAGAGACTGCGGTTTTGGGATTTTTTTTTCATCATCATCTGAAACTTCCTTTAAAATATAATTCTGGTCCTCCCTGTCTATAATGGTGAATGATTTCGACACATTGAGTTGCTCGCTGAACTGCCTTATTATTCTGGATCCCGCATGATGAAATGTTCCTCCCCATAATTTATTTAATGAATCCCGAAACGACTCCGGAAGAAGGACTGTTGCCCTGTTTAACATCTCCTGTGAGGCCTTGTTTGTAAATGTAAGCATAAGAATTGATGATGGCGAAATGCCGTTTCTTACCAGATGAGCGACACGATGAGTCAGGGTTTTAGTTTTGCCCGTACCTGCGCCTGCTACACACAATATTACCCTATCATCGAGCGTAACAACACTTCTCTGCTGTTCATTGAGCTCTTGAACATATCCGTTTAGAACCTTGTACGCCATATAGGTTAAGCAAATATATTAGCTTGTAACTCATACCTTGAAACTTAAATCTCTTCCTACCTTTGATACTGATGATACTGAATTCTGTCTACTGTATGCTATCTACTTGTTCCCTGCTTCCGGCTTTGCAGTCTGTTCAACAGGCGCTGCTGGTTGAGCCGGAGCGGGAGCAGGTGCTTCTTCCGGTTTCGGCGCAGCTTTGTTGAGTCTCTTTATTTTCTTATTGAGAGATTTGATTCTTTTTGAAATCGATTTGATACGAGGGCTGTCAGCTCTAAAACCCTTCTTGGTCAAAACATCTCTGACCTGATTAAGAACTTCGAGTTTTTTCTGAGAGAAGGTAAGCATTTTAGCCGGATCAAGGAGACTAACCCTCCATATTTTCCGTGAAATGCGCCTTTTTTTTGCCTTTATTTTTCTGAGAAGCGGGTCTGACTCAACCTTATCTTCTTTCCCTTTGAGCTCAGACAATCTCTTGCTTATTGCATAATCATATCTTTTAATTCTTTCTTCCAACCCCACTTCTTTACCAGCTTTCGCCTTCATATAGGTGGATTATTATGTCAATAATACTCTTACATACAACAAAAACCAATCGTTCCCCATAAACTCGCTTTTCCCTTCGAAATAGATCGGGCTGGATCGTATGCTACTGATTCTTAAGCTTTTCTACGATCCACAATCCACGTCCTACGCTCTACAATTTAAAGGACGATAATATGTTATGCCCCTTGATAAAAAGATTTTCTACTCGATAATCGGGCTTATAACGATAGGCTGCATCTTCATCTGGTCGTCGTTGTCTCCATACTCATCTGACAACATAATAAAAAAACACTATATCCAGTCTGCAATCGCTGTATTAATACTTTTGGGCGGATACACATTCAACGTGTACAAAATCAAAAAAAACGTCATCTTTTGGTATGGAGTAACATGTATAGTCCTGTTATTTGTCGTGCTTGCAACGCCGTTCGGATCAACAGTAAATAATTCAAGGAGATGGCTTGGACTCGGTTCATTAAGATTTCAGCCAAGTGAATTTTCAAAGCTTGCTATTATTTTTATTTCGGCTCTTTATTTAACAAGCACAGAAACAGACAAGTCAAGAAGAAAGCTGTTGTTGGGCATGCTGGGGGCTATTATTTTTCTTACCTTTATTGAACCTGATATAGGTCAAGCCGCTCTATTTTCTGCTGCAGCGTTTGTTGTTTATATGCTTTACCATCACGTTAAGATAAAGATAGTTTTGACATTTGCAGGCACGATAATTCTTATGCTGACGACGGCTTTCTTTGCATTCGACCATGTTAAAAACAGGCTTAGCAGCTACGCTTCATCTCTAATCAATCCGCTTGAAAGTCAGTATCAGGTAAAACAATCCATTGTCGGAATAGCTTCCGGCAGTCTTTTAGGCAAGGGAATAGGCAATTCTGTTCAGAAATTTTCATTCCTGCCTGAATCTTCAAACGATTTTATTCTCGCTATAATACTGGAAGAAAGCGGGGTTATCGGCCTGCTCGCCATATTATTTCTAATTACCACGATAATTTCATGCTCAATAAAGATAGCGGCATCTTGTCAGGATAAATTCATGCAGATTGTAATAACAGGATTCACCGTAATATTTATGATACAGTCATTCATAAACATTATGGTGAATACCGCGCTGCTTCCGCCTAAGGGAATCAACCTTCCATTCATCGGGTATGGCGGCTCGTCAATGATAGTCTTTGCGTCAATGTTCGCCGTTATTATTTCATCCCATATAAACGATTGTCCACAAACTATTCAGATTCCGGCAGAGCCGATTGCAAACCCAATTCCTCAGGAGCCGTCTGTACAACCTCTCCCAAAACCAATTCAACAGGTACAGATATCTCCAGACCAGTTCTAATCCTAAACCCTGCCTTTTGACTCCTGATTTCTTTCTCCGATTACCGATTACCTTTGACCCAGCTACTCTCACCTGACTTCTGACTCCTGTATCCTATTTTCTTTATTGCGGCGAATCAAAACGGCCTCTTGTTCATCTATATAAATAAAGAACATAAAAGGAGGCTTTATGGATAAAAGAAGATTTATTTATTCCGGATTTCTCTTTCTGGCTGTTACAGGTATTAATCCTAAAACAGACCTGCTTATGCCGCCGCAAAACATGGTTCAAATAGAAGGAAGCGTAAAGCATGAGGATGGAACACCTATTGCCGGGGCTTCAATATATATAAAAAAAGAAGATGATCTTAACGATCCATCCGTTCTAACTCTCCGCATTACTAAAGACCCGAGTATCCTTGCCACAACAGACAGTGATGGAAAGTTCTCATTTGAGTACAATGGAACACACAGTAATGAAATTATTCTCGGAGTAGGTGTATCAGATACCCTTATAATAATGGATAAAGTAAACGAGGCATTTTCAGAAATGACCAAAATGGATCTAAAGCAAGAGCGCGGTGTAAGAATCAAAAATGTCTGTTACATAAAAAACAAGAGTATAAACCTGAGCAAGAGCAAAATAACAATAGATTTTCAGTGTCTTCCGACAGCCACTTTATATTTAGAGCATTCCCCTGAATCTTCACCGACAAGACCGGGGTATCTCCTGCATCTTCCAGGGATATCTGGAAGCGAAGATCTAATCTGGATCGACTTCGATAAATATGAGATTGTCGAAACTGACAAGAAAACAAGGGCTGCGAGATTGACTGTGCCTGCAAATATTAACTTTAAGATTGTAGGCGTGCTTCAGGGGCACTCAGATATAATTAAAACAATAAAACAACTTAAACCGGGATCAAAAGAATATGCCAAGTTTGAATTTAAAAAAGGAACTGCACCGGTATCAGGGGTTGTAATAGATCAGGACGGCAACCCGCTCAAAAACATAATAATCGGGATGACGCAGAAAGGAATGTCTTATGCATGTATAAAATCAGACAATAATGGGAGATTCATTTTCAATGCATTGCCCGGTAAAAAAATAGAATCGATGATATTTCTCAAAGGAGATGAAGATTGTACAAAAATGACAAATATTCCCGCTGACACACAGATCAGAATGACTCTACATATATCAGGAGATGCAGAAAAAAATGCTTTAAAAAATCAAGGTAAGCTTTCCCCCGACCAAATAGATGATTATGTGAGACATTTTTTCTTTCGCTCAGGCGAATTTTATAAAAAACTAAGAAGCTATTATCTGAAACAGCTTGCCCAAAACTAGGGGTTTAGATGCACAGATATTTTGATATAATATTAATTTATGCAGTTTAAATCTGTCAAGGCGCAGCTCATCGACTGCATGCAGCTTGTCTATAGCGTCGCTTTTAAAGTCCTGCGTGACAGGACAGAGGCAGAAGATACAGCCCAAGATTCCTATCTGCTCGTATTGAAACATCTGGAAGAGGGCGCGGAAATACGGTACATAAAAACATATATAGCAAAAGTTGCATACAACAAAGCCATTGAAAAAAAGAGATCTGACAAGATCAGAAGAGAAAGTTTGTCAAAGGTGGCAACTATGAAGAAAAAGGATGGTAACATGGAAGATGATATTACGCTCGATACTCTGAAGGCAGGCATACTTGAACTTTCCGGAGAGGAACAGCTTTTGTTAACGCTTGCTTATACGCATGAAATGAAGCACCATGAAATTGCGGAAGTTGTAGGCATGCCGAAGGGAAGCGTGTCGAGAAAGATATTCGAAGCAAGAGATAAACTCAGAGATAAGCTGTCCTTAGCAGGCATAATCGCATTCGATACCAATCTATTTAAATCTGCTGACCTTGAACACATCTCCAATATGAGCAGCAATGCAGTTTCAACAATTACTCAAGCAATCGACACCGCTGTGATCACAACATCCGTCGTTCCGGCGCTGCTCACACAAATCGCTGCAAAATACAGCTTTGTCGCGGTTGCGGCATCAATAATAATACTTACTCTCTTAATGTATAAAACTGACTACACCTCTACCCCAAATGACACTCTATATAGTCACAGATCAGGCAGATCAGAAAATATCAGCGAGAATGTTGGAAACCGGGCAGATTCCTCTACTGCTCTACCCGCAGATAATTCCAATCTGTCAAACTCAGAAACTACTACATCGTTAACGGCTCCAAAAAAGGAAACTTGGAGAAGTGTTGAACTTTCAGTCTCCGTAATCACCGAAAATGGTCTCCCGCTTAAAAATGTAGAAGCGAAAATCTTGTTCAAAATAGTTCGAGCTGACGCCGAAATAAAACAAATAGAGTATAAATCTTTTGATCAGGTTAAAACTGTCTCTCATCAGGCAGACCTTGCGCTCATGGTAGGTAATGTTTTTGTCGGCGACAATATGCTGCAAGTTGAGGAAGGAGATAATCTTAACGAAAAATTCTTCTATAAGACAACGGAAGAAGCAAGAGACAAAATTATTGTTGGTCTTGACAACCAACTTACGGGCTGCTTTTGCAAAAATCTGGAGTTCGAGCTGTTTGATAAACCAAATGTCATACAAGCGAAATTTCAGCGCCTTTCTACATCAAAAGTAGACATAACTGTAATCGATTTATCCGGAAATCCCTTACCTGAAACTTACATTACTGTACCACCACAATTTCGCATGTCTAATTACAGCCAAGTTTCGTCAGACCTAAAAGGAAAGATCAGTATCCAAATACCTTCGGACGGTATTGAACTCACTTTTTCCCATTCCGGTTACATAATAAAAAATATAATTCTTCCTCCACAACCGCCAAATACTGCAGAAACTATTACTGTTACCTTAGAAAAGGGAACTGAAAGCATGCGTGGAACCTGTCTTGACGAAAACAATAAACCTGTGTCAGGCGCGACAATCTATCTACATCAGGAAGGAATAGGACCAATAACTACGAGGAGCGGTCCGGAGGGAGATTTTGTTATAGAAGGACTCCTGCCAGGCAAAATAATCTGCGTCAATGTGTCCCATGCGGACTACGAGAAAACACATACGGATAGCCCCGCCAAAGATAATTTCATCATAGTACTCAAAGGGTTGAAGACAATACTCACCGGGAGATGCGTCTCCCGAAACCCAATTGATAACAGTACGATCGGAGCAGGAGGAATTATTATAAGCGTTATTTTCAGGGATAAAAGTGTGATCAAATCAAAAACAGACAAGGATGGCAACTTTGCGGTCAAAACAAACATCACAACCGATATTGAAGAGGTCAGTTTCACGGATATATTCGGGGTAAATAAATATAAAACAATAAAGAACCCCAATATTGGCGAAACTATAACAGTAGAAATCGATACCGGTAACAATCTCAAAAAACTGTTTGATGGATTAAAAAAGTAATTTAGACCGCTGTACAAAATAGTCCCTACTTTTTTTGACTGGTGTCATAAATAGTACTATAATCTGACATATGCCAAAACTGCTCAGATATCTGGCCGGTCAGATAACAGACGACCTGACAAAAAAGATGGTATTTGTTGGAGGTCCAAGACAGGTCGGGAAAACTACGCTGGCGTTTCAAATCCTTAAAGATAAAAAGGGGTATCTTAACTGGGATATTCCGGAGCATCGGGAAAGGATTCTGAAAAGAGAGTTTCCTGACACAGATATATGGGTTTTCGATGAGCTGCATAAATATCGTTCCTGGAGAAATTATCTCAAGGGCATCTACGACAAACCTGAAAGGAAGCATAAAATCCTGGTAACAGGGAGCGCAAGACTGGATTACTACAGATTTGGAGGAGATTCTCTGCAGGGTCGTTACCACTACCTGAGACTTCACCCCTTCTCTGCTGCCGAATTAAAGATTCAAACGCAAAAGGATTTTGACGCGCTCCTGACGCTGGGAGGTTTTCCTGAACCATTTTTAAGTCAATCGGAACAGGAGGCAACCCGCTGGTCCAGGGAATACAGAACAAGACTTATCCGTGAAGATCTGGCAAGCCTGGAAAGAATACAGGACCTTGGAAATTTAGAGCTCCTAATGCTCAGACTGCCAGAGCTTGTCGGCTCCCCATTATCCATAAATGCTATAAGAGAAAACCTGCAGATCAGCCATAAAACTATTCTCAAATGGATAATGGCCTTGGAAAGGTTGTATGCTATATTTCGAATTGCTCCGTTTGGTCCTCCAAGAGTTCGCGCCATCAAAAAAGCTCAGAAGCACTATCACCTTGACTGGTCGCTGGTTCAGGAAAAGCCATTGAGATTCGAAAATCTCGTAGCGTGCCACATTATGAAGTGGATCCACCATGAACAGGACGCAAAAGGCAGGAACCTTGAAATCAGATATTTCAGGGATGTGGAAGGCATGGAAGCAGACTTTGTGATACTGGAATCCGGGAGACCTTCTGTAATCATAGAATGTAAATGGGATGACCAACAGCCCGGTAAGGGGCTCCGCTTCATGAAGCAAAGATTTCCGCGCGCCCACGCCTGGCAGATTTCAGCCACAGGAAAAAAGGATTACGTCACGACAGACAATATCCGAGTCTGCCACGCCCTAACTTTTTTGAAACAATTAATTTAACTTTGATTCATGACAACCCACACTAAACCTAGAAAAACAGAAAGAATACTGTTTGTCGGCGGCGGGTCAGGAGGTCATATTTACCCGCTAATCGCCATCGAAAACAAACTGTCAAAAGATCTGAATATCCAATCAGTTTATATAGCCGCCAATAAATCCATAGACTCCTTTATTCTCTCTACAAATGACAAGAGATTCATACTCCTGTCACAGCTCACGTGGAATATTACATCATTAACTAATGTTTTGTTTTTAATCCAGAGCATATACATCCTTTTATGTCTGCTATTACGATTTAAACCAAGCCTGATAATATCGACTGCCAGCCGAACAAGCATTCTCCCTGTACTATTGGCAAAGTTTTTTGGTCACAAGATTATATTAATAGAGCTTAACTCTACGTTTGGCAAGGTTAGCAGGGTTCTGGCTCCAATCTGTAACTCAACCCTCATATGCTGGCCAAAAACATCCGGATTTACAGGGATTTTCAACAAAACCATACGAATTGATCCTCCACTGCGAAAGATTCCCCTCCCAACCAAACACTCAGAAGCTCCAACTATAACAATTGTAGGGGGAAGTCAGGGCGCAAGATTTCTCAACAGAAAAATTCCCGCCTTAATCAAGTCAATCGCTAATTCTACCAGAATTCAGGTGTTCCACTTTACAGGATTCCAGGACCTCAATATGGTTAAAAATAGTTATGGTGAACTGCCAAACATCCACGTGATAAGTTATAGCGACTCACTACCCGAATATCTTGCCAAAAGTGACATTATTATTTCACGATCAGGAGCCAACATTATATTTGAAGGAGCATTCCTAAAGAAAACCCTTTTTCTAGTTCCTATCTCTTACTCATCCTTCGGACATCAGTTTCAAAATGCCGACACCCTTGCAAAAAATGGATGCTCAATTTTGTTAAATGAAAGAAGTTTAGAGAGTAGACATTCGCAGCACCTACTTATAGAATACATTAAAGATAAGGATAGAAGAGAGCTCATGGGGAAACAAATCTGGAATTTCTTTTTCACCGGAAATCAGGATCTCATAACAATCATAAGGAAGTTTTTATGATCCTTGATTTTAAAAACTATTATCTTGCAGGAGTCGGAGGCGCCGGCATGTCAGCGCTTGCCAGCCTGCTTCTAGAAGCAGGGAAAAATGTCGCAGGTTCAGACATAGAACAGTCTTACAAAACCGAAAAACTTTCAAAAAAAGGTGTACAAATCCAACTGACACAAGACAAACTACCGGAAAGTTTTAATGCTGAATGCTTTATACACACAGCCGCTATATCTCCGGACAACCCCCAGCTAAAAGAGGCTAAAAGCAAAAATATTCCGGCCCTTAAATACACGCAATTCCTTGGAGAAATGTCCAAGCAGTTTAAAACAATAGCTGTCTGCGGGACTCATGGGAAGACGACGACAACCGCTCTCATCTCATTCATACTGGAAAATGCCGGGCTTAATCCATGTTATGTAATAGGCGAAGAAATTATTAATACTAATAGAGCCTCGAGATTCGGACAAGGACTATATATGGTAGTTGAATCGTGCGAATTTGGAAAAAACTTCTACGACATTCAACCGGCTCACATAGTTCTTACAAACATAGAAGAAGAGCATCCTGACACCTTCCACAACTTATCCGAAGTTACGGAAACATTTTCAACCTTTCTGGAAAAATGCAGAGGAAAAGACTCGCGGATATTTATCAACTCCGGAGATAAAAACTGCTGCGAAATAATAAAGCAGAAAAATCTTCCGTATGAAAAAATATCAGGAGTACATGGTGAGGAATGGTCGGTCGCAAAATCCAACGGGCACATGGAAATTTTCAGATGCGATTCTCTCTTCGGTAAATATCAGCCGTTCATAAAAGGAAGGCACAACCTGACTAACATGCTTCTTGCAGTAGCATGTTCATCATATCTTGGGATTCCAAACGACATAATAGAACAATCACTGAGAGAGTTTAAAGGGACAAGAAGAAGACTCGAGCTCATCAAAGAAACGGACAGTTATAAAGTTTACGATGATTACGCGCATCATCCAACCCAAGTTCATGCCGTACTGCAAACTGTAAGAGAACTCTATCCCAATTCAAAAATAATCGCGGTATTCCAGGGGCATCAGTACAAGAGAACCGAACGATTTTTCAAAGAATACACAGAGTCATTTGACAACGCCGATATGGTTATTGTGACCCCAATCTACTTCGCAAGAGACAAGTCAGCTGATACAAATCTTCCCGTAAAATTATCAGCAGAAATCGCGAAAAGAGTAAAAGAAAGTGTATATACCGGCTCGTTCGAAAAGGCAAAAGAACTTGTTCACGAGAATATCAAACCGCAAACCATCATAGTAACGCTGGGAGCAGGGACAATTTACAAACTGGCGCATGAACTCTAAGCGTGGGGCATAGAACGTAGAAATGATTAAAACAAAAGGACTCCCAATCCAATCAAATGTACCGATTGCAGAGCTTACAACAATAGCAACAAGAGGGACAGTTAAGTCCTTAGCCAAACCTCGAAATACAGATGAGTTAGTCTCACTGCTTAAATATGCGCACGATGAAAATATCAACTTTCACATAATAGGAAAAGGAAGTAATGTCATTATTAGAGAAGATAACGACTCTCTTTTTATCTGCACCTCTGAAATGAAGTCATATTCTATCAAAAACAATGAGCTCATCGCAGACGCAGGCGCAAGCCTTTCCATGCTAATCAACATCACAGTTTCTAAAAACTTTTCGTGCCTTGAAACATTATGGGGAATTCCGGCTTCGATAGGCGGATCCTGCTACATGAACGCGGGCGGTCGTTTCGGAGAAATCTGCAACAATCTCACCCGGGTCACCATAGTTAATGAGGAGCTTCAAGTAAAACAGATTCAGAAAAATGAACTTAAATATGGATATCGGACCGGCGGATTAAAAAAAGGATCAATAATAACTCAAGCCTGTTTCAGTCTCAATAAACAGGAACCAAAACGGTTAAAAGAAAGGCTTGATGAAGTCAAATCATACAAGATCTCAACGCAGCCTCTCAAAGAAAACAGTTCAGGCTGTATATTTAAAAATCCGAATGGCCTGAGCGCGGCAAACCTGATTGAACAGGCCGGATTAAAAAACGCGCGTGTGAACGACGCTGTCGTATCCACAAAACATTCAAACTTCATAATCAACGAAGAAAATGCAACAACATCGGATTTACTAAGCCTGATTGAAATAATAAGAAACAAAATTTTTGGTATGTTTAAAATTGATCTTGAGATGGAAGTGGAAATACTTAAATAGCCTTTATGGTCTAATAGTCTGCATAGTTTGAGATGAAAGTCATAATTCTTTGCGGAGGAGATTCCTCAGAAAGAGAGATATCAATAAAATCAGGAAAATCTGTCTATGAAGCGATCAAAAATGAATATGACCATGTTTCACTCTCAATAATACAAAATATTGAAGAGGCTGATCAGGCGACAAATTATGATGTCGCTTTTATAGCACTGCACGGCAGTTTTGGCGAAAGCGGAGAGATTCAGGGCAGACTCGAATCGCTTAAAATCTCCTACACCGGCCCGAATTCTTATTCTTCCAAATTATGCTATGACAGATTAAAAAACAAGGAACTATTTTTGGAGGGAAAGATCCCAACCCCTCAATTTTCAACAACATCAGACATAAGCGCAATAACTCATCCTGACAGGCTCATTATCAAACCGTGCTTCGAAGGATCCAGCGTAGGAATAGAGCTCACAACCGGAGATCAACTTAATAAAACTCTCGAAACATATAAATACAACCAATACATTATTGAGGAATACATTCAGGGAAGGGAATTTACTGTCGGATACCTTGGAGAAAAGCTGCTTTCAATTGTTGAGATAGTTTATTCCGGAGAGCTTTTTGATTACAACGCAAAGTATTTCAGCTCAGAAACACGATATATCGCCCCTGCTTTATTAGATGTTAAAGTATCAGACGCGATTTTTAGTTACAGCAAAAAGATAATCGAACTGTTTAAGATAGAACATATGGCAAGGATAGATCTGAAACTCAGCGCTGATAATAAACCTTTTTTTCTTGAAGTAAACAGCATACCCGGATTAACATCAAGAAGTCTCTTGCCTATGGCAGCTAAGTGCATGGGGATAGAATTTAAAGATGTATGCAAAACTCTTATTGAACTGGCATTGAACAGAAGACAGAAAACAGAATATAGAAGATAGAATATGGTGAGCTGCAACCTCAAATGCGAAATTGCAAACTTAGAACTATCAGCTCTCAACTATCAACTAATAAGTATTTATTGTTCCTAATTTAGGACGTTATATGCTAAATATTAAATGAAACTTATCTTGTTGTGCGCCGGATTTGCCACGAGAATGTATCCGCTGACACTCAATAAACCGAAAGCACTGCTCCCAATTGGAAACCTGCCTATGATAAACAGGATCATCAACAAATTTATTTCAGACGGAAACAAACTCGAAACCATCTACATAGTTACCAATTCAAAATTCAACAACCACTTCACCGAGTGGAGAAAACTTTCAACTTTCAACTCTCAATTAGTTATTGTTAATGATGGTTGTATAGATGATAAAACAAGACTTGGAGCAATAGGTGATCTGAAGCTGGTCCTGGAAAAAGAAAAGATCAGCTCTGATTTTATTGTCGCTGCCGGCGATAATCTTTTTAATTTCGACACCTCCGAATTCATCGAATTCTCAGAACACAAAAGACTTGTTGTTGCCTGTAAAGATCTAAAAAACAAAGAAAATCTTTCCTTATACGGAATAGTGCAAATTAACAAGGAAAATAAGGTTATTGATTTTGAAGAAAAACCCGCGAAACCAAAAAGCTCTCTGATTGCAACAGGAATATATTATTTTGGCAAGGAGTATATCCCTGCAATCTTTGAATATGCAAAGACTGCAAAAAGCCTTGATAAAAGCGGAGACCTAATCGCATGGCTATCCAAAAATTACCAGGTTTACTGCTATAAACTCACGGGGCAATGGTACGATATAGGGGATACAGAAACATATAAAGAAGTATGCGCGCTTTATGGAGATGAATTCGCAGATCGTGGATTGTAGAACGTGAATCGCAGAACATAGGAGATCTTTAGCAAAACTTTGATAAAATAGTGTGAATCTTTTTGAAACCGTAGAAAAGCACGAAAGTGTATGACTTCGCAATTTCTCCAATAATTTCGTGGTTTCGCGGCAGACAAGAAGAAAATCTCCCAAGTGTTTGATAGAAGGCAAATATGGAATATAGGGGGAGAAATTATTCCTCAGTAATCTCAGGCCACTGTTTACTTGTGTTTAGAGCTTGATTTTTCGTATTTGGCGCTTACTTGACTTTTGTCATTTGCCTTTTGAAAATTCTGACTCATCATATTTAATAAAGGGTGTTGATGAGTCAGTCAACCTGCTGCATCGATTAAGTAGCTCTGTTACGTCTATATTTATATAATGTGGATATATTTTCAAGGAGGTTTAGATGGTAGCCAACCCTCAGCATAAATCTGGAGCCAAGAGCGTTTCCATCAATGATTTTCTCAGAACACTTTCAACTATTTCTTTGTTTATCGCAATTGTTTCTTTTGTTGCAGGAGCAGTTCTTTTATACACCAGCAAAGTTACAAATGACAGAATGACTTTCACGAGCGGAATGCTGATCGGCTTATCCTGCGCACAGTCGGTAATGTGGGGATTGCTTAACAGTCTTAACAAGCTCCTGAAAAATAAATAGCCGTATTTTTTTACGTCCAAGATTCCACAAGCTGTTTATACCGTTTACCGATATTAGCTACCTCTGTCATCACAGTATCAAAATTTCCTGAAACTTGATCATGTATAGGGTTTTGCTGATTAGCAAGCCAGTAGCTAAAATCTATTTTTGTTCCATTAATTTCTGCTATAGCCGCGAGCGGATAATTGCATCCTGCGCCAATACTTTTTAGAAATGCCCTTTCTATTCCTGCCATTATTGAAGTTGACTGATGAGAAATTTTACTGAACAAATTTGCAAATTCGTGATTCATCCTTGTTTGTACTGCGATTATCCCCTGACATGGAGATGGAGGCAGCACATCTCTGGATAAATCTATTATCTGCAAACCGTCAAGATTTGGATTCAGACGCTCAAGTCCCGCTTTTGCCAGACAGACGGAATCGAATTCCCCCCCCATAAGTTTTCTTATCCTTGTTGCGATATTCCCTTTGATAGGCAGTATTGATAAATCAGGCCGAGAAAGCGACAAAAAATATTTTCTTCTGAGACTGCTTGTGCCCACCTTTGCCCCTTTTACGAGCGGATCCTGCCCGCTCTTTACAATCAAGCAATCTGCTGTCGAAGCTCTTCTTAAATAACATGAAAGAGTAAGTCTATCATCTGTATCTGACGGAAGATCTTTTAGACTATGAACAGCTGCGTCAATTTCATTGTTCAAAAGCGCTGCTTCAAGCTCACGCGTGAAAAACCCTTTATAAAATTCGTTGCTGAACCTGGTGTCTTTTATTTCATCACCCTTTGTCGTCATTTTGATAAGATCACATTTATATCCAGGATAAGTTTTCTCAAACTCTCTTATGACCATGTTTGTCTGTATAAGCGCAAGCTCACTCGCTCTTGTGCCAATCCTTACAGTTTTTTTGTTCATTGAAACGATTATATAAAAGAATCTGCCGGTTCAGCTTATATAATTTCATTTTCATGCAGTAATTTGCTATTGAAAAAGGTATAAGATATACTTTTATTTCTGGAGGTAACTATGAAGAAAATCTGCCTTTTATTCCTTACAACAATCTCAACACTAAGCTGGCAGGATGAAAAGAAAAGCATAGATCTCGAGGATCTTCTCCCGGATGACGGCCATCTTTATTTGTACATAAACAGCACAGAAGTTCAGAGCAATAAAGTATCAAAAACAGTTTTTGACGACTATAAATCAGCGATTATTAATACAATAAAACAATACAGGGAATTTTCTTCAGAAGATAAAAGCGATCCTTATTCACAGCTGCAAATTTTCTACACTTATCTATTTGAAACAGAACAGAACTGGAAGCTGAAATCAATCTCATACACGCCATATAAAAAGGACTTACTAGGGGGAACATCACGAGGCGCCTCGATATATATGCTGGATGTACCATCTGTAAAAACGTTCATAGACCATATCAAGCAAAATGAAGGCACACTGACGAAAGAAGTTTACGAGGGAATCGAGATATGGAATAAGGATGTTTTTGAATCATCACTTTTATCTATGGCGGTTCTGAACGAAACCCAGATAGCAATAACTTCAGGCATCAATCATCAGATGATGAAGACCCTCATCGACAGAATCACGGGTAAATCTGAAGAGCCAAAACCATTCTCAAAATCCAAGTTCTACCGCTCCATACAAAAATCAAAGGCATGTTCATTTAAGTATTACCTTAATACCGACATTCTTATCGATAACTTAAAACATGTCATTGCCTGCCTTCAACGGATGCCGGAACCTCCTCCTGAAGATGATCAGAGGATAAAAGACATAACCGGTTTTATAAAACAATTTGTAGGAACACCCGGTATAGCAGGATTTTCAGTCAACATAAGCGCTGCAAAGCTCGAGCTTGATGGATCGATTGAATTTAAAAACAAGGAACATGGGGCATTTGGAGTGTTTGAAGGAAAAGCAAATCTGGAAGGAGTTCATATCCCTAATAACTCAGATCTTGTTATTATGTCAAGCCTATCGTGGATCAAGATCTGGGAATCACTGGAATTTTATTTCAGATATGTAAAAGCTCTCGGACCTCAGTTCGATCTGGAAAAAACTGCAGAACTCATGCTGTCTTTTAATCCAAAACAGCTTATATGCAATAACCTCAGGCCATATTTTGCAATCTACTCCTTGGATATTGATGGCAAAAGAGGTGTTGTTGTTCCTTTGCAGGGTGAAAATACAGAAAAAATCCCAAAGTCATTTATTAAAATTTTGCAGTTATTCAAATCGCAAACTTGGGACGTGCCTATTGACTACGAATGGATTAATATAGATAACAAAAAAGGTTTGAAAATCACTACAACACAACCTGTGGAAAGAACTCTTGTATTTGTTCCATATGATAAAATGCTTTTAATTGGTGAGAATCAGATAATCGAAGATGCCGTAAAACAACCAATTAACGACAAGCAGTGCCTCTGCTGCAGTGAATCAATCACTAAGATCAAGTCAACCCTTGATAGCCTCTCAATATACGCACTTTCCAGAAAAGAATATACCTTCCCGCTGTTTAAGTTAATATTCCTTACGCTTATAAATAATGCAGCGCTCAGCTCAGATGTCGAATCAATCAACAGCGCGTTCGCAAATACCTCGCAGGAACTCAACGGCTACGCCGGCTGGAAAAATAACGCACTGATCATAAAACTTAATATCACCGAAAATAAATAACATTAGAACGGAAGATGTTTTAATTGTTTAGTTAACAGGTCGGCTATTCTGAGCGGTTCTGGGA
>JACQRL010000102.1 GCA_016206485.1 Planctomycetota bacterium
ATCCCTATCACCGCCACCTGCGCTGCTTCTCCACTCCTCTCATCCAACCCCCGCACCTCGATCCGCGGGACCTCCATTCCCCCTCTTCTCACCAGTCTCTCATCACTAAACTCTTCCGGCTTCTGCTTATACTCCCTGGCTCCTGCCCACACATTCTCTACCCCCGCTATATCTTTATACGGCGACTCTTCCCTTGCCCCTTCATACTTCCCTACCTCTCCTAAAAATTCCCGGATCGCTGCACCCCCAACCCTCACAAAATTATCCACCATCTCCTTACTTAACATCGTTCGCCTCCCCGCCGCATGCGCTTTCTGGCTACTGTCCCCCCCCATTTCATTATCCATCTCTGCCTGTAATTCGAGTAATGGCCGTCCTACTATCCCTTCTATCACATCAATTAAATGCTCGTTCTCATACATCGGCTTTTGGCTCTCTTTCCCTACGATATGCTCTTCCCCTACCTTAACCGTTACTATCCCTAACCTTCCCAACTCCTCTTCATACCTCCTCACATCTTCTGGACTGAAGGGTTGGATGCCTTGAACATATTTACTGATCTGGGCTTCGCCTTGGGATAGTCTCTCAAGAATCGATGAATCCAAATGTACTTCATTTAATGCTATATACAATTCTTTGCTCAAATCAGGTATAATCACATGACTGATAATCTCATTTAAGGCTACCTCCCGACCTAAGGTGGTGGAAACATGCCGCCTAATCATCTCTAATTGTGCCAAGAGATCTAATTGTGCTTCCACAATTAATCTATTCTCTTGCACCCTTATTCCTTTTGATGTTTCTATATCTGTTTTTATTTTGGCTATATAAACAACGGGAACCCCTCTGGCTCTAGTTTCTAATAACACCGTTGCTACCCTAGGATATAATAAATTTGGCAATAAGGAAGTAATAGGAGAACCATTACCCATCAAGACAGCACCTACAGTCCCTTGAATAGCCTTATCAGCTTCAGAATTGCTTGAAGGGTATCCATCAACAGCTAATTCTTGGTATTCTTTTCTTCCATCTAAATGATGAACAAAACGAATTCCTGTAATAAATAGAGCGTGAATTAGATCCGTAATCTTTGTCTGACCGAATAGGGTACTTCCATCTTCAAAAGTAGCTAACAAAGCCGACCGTTCATAATCGTAACTAACAGGAATGGCTCGCTGATTTGTTAGTCCCAAAAATCTGTTCAAATTTTCCAACACCACATAATTTGGCATTCCGCGATTATATCTAATGATCCCCATATCATAAGCTGCACCGATAAAAATTAAATTGGCTGTCGACATATCCTTAAATTCTTCTTCGTTCTTTCTAATGACCTTTCCTATCAATTCCCGATCAATCATCTCTCCCAAAACCAACAACCCGCTAGCGAACATAATAAAATCTTTGGACACGGGGATTTTCCCTTCCCTCACTTTTCGCCTTACATCCATTAACCTCTTCTGCCATTCTAATAAAACTGAATTAATGTTATGATCTAATCGCTTTCCTCCCAGTCCCTTTAATTCTGAGTCAAACAAAGCATAACTTTTCAATATATCTCCACTCAATTTAATCATTAACCCGGCTGCATCCCCTGGTGGAATAAATGGAAATCCAAATGTCCGCCACAGAGCCATCATAACCTTCATACTAGCCCCTCCACTATCTGAAGACGAGACGACGGCTGAAACGTTTCTCATTCCCCTGCTGGCCAAACTCATCATAAAATCTGTCGTTGCCGGACCACCTCCACCAATAGTAGTTAATACCACTGGCGGGGCTCTGGCCTGCCCACCACTTAATATTGTCTTCTTATGAGCATAAATATATCCGTCTTGAAAATATCCACTTAAAATTCGTGCGACCGGCAATCCTGTTGTTTCTTGAACTGAAACTATATCTTGCCTTATCTCTTCATCGTTATCATAAACTCTTGTTTCTTCATTACCGTCTTCGCCTACGATTCTTATCAATTCTTTTAATCTTATTACATTAAGAGCAACTCTGGGATCAACCCCCATATAATAATCAAAATAGTAATATTGTAGAAATTCTCTGTTCTGTTCATAAATTTCGTCAGCTATTCTAAAGAAACCATCAATATCTTCTGCTTCTCTAAAGCGCTCTATCAATTCTAGAAATGCCTTGACCAATAGCAAAGGCATTCGATCCTTATAAGTCTCTAAATATAATCTTGTCCAAGCAGCCTGATTGGTATATCTTAGATCATTCTCTTGATAAATTTTCCATAGTTGATAAATCCGATTTTCTAAAGATGCCCTCCATCCTCCTGCCGTAACATATTCTCTTATCCCAATAATGGTCATTCTTAAGGCAGGATGTTCTCCTTGCTCAAGACAGCTGGTTATTTCCCTCACCAATTGAGCAATAGTTACGCCCTCTTCGCTTAATCTTCTTAACCACCAAGAGACGCTCGCAACACCATGACCGGCATGAACAAACCCCTCTCTTTCTGTTTTATCCGTATCATTAAAAAATCGATGTTCTAATCTCTTACTTCTGTCAAAAACTTCATCTTCTGAATAGCGGCCTAAATTTCCTATAAAAATAGATTCTCCCGGCCTAATATTGTTGCCACGTAAATATCTCTCTACAGCCTCAGCTTTACCACTACCATTTCTATGAATATCAATGGTGGTAAATCCAGCTTTGCCCAAGGAATATTCATCTCTCAAATCAAGGTTTCCTGGCCTTATAATACTTCTCAATTTTTGAATAGCCTTTTCTCTCTCATCCAGTTCGCCTAAAGGAAGAGCAAAGACTCCAGTTTCTATACTCGGCCAATAAACGATACTAATAGCAAACACGTCTTCTCCAATTCTATGCTCTAATATTTTTGGTCTTCCTACGTTAAAACGAAAAGAACGATATCGATTTCTAAATGTTTGTGGACTTTGGCTAAAATTAAACCAATATTCTTCAACAATTTTTTCGGCATTACGCCTAATAATAGCCAAATCTTCTTGTTCTATCTTATTACGTTGATTAAATCGTTCATCAAAAATTGCTCGTCCCAACTCATCAAATTCAATCTTAATAGCCCCCCCTGATACAAATAGGGTAAGATTTCTTCTGTGTCCTTCCTCAATATGCTGAATAAGCCTTTCATAAATGCCATCTTGCCCTGTGTTAGGATCTCTTGTATACATCTGATTCGTGACAAGCACAACATCATACCCTGAATATAACAACTTTAAAAAGCTATCGTACGTAGGACTATTAAGTAAAGTAGAATCTCTCTTTCTACCATAAGGCAATATAACCCCATCGGGGCCGCCTAAGATGACAGCACCGAGCACGCGTTCGGCTTTACGCGCTCTTTCATGAATTTGATCTACAATGTTTGCTTCTCGGAAAAGGCGGGCTACAGATTCGTGAAGTAGCATACGGGCAAGTAATCGAGGATGAATAGATTCTTGATTTCTAGCAAAGACATATACTGTTTGTTCTGCGTCATCAATGGTTGAGTTTGGTACCGCACTAGAAGCTCTAAAAAATTTGACTTTGACATGCCTGACCACTTCGCCCAAATCCACAGCTCCTAACTCATCAAAAGTCACTGTATGGCCATCAATAATTTCTCTAGCAGCCATGACTTTATGAGTATCAAAATCTTCCGCCTGACCTTTATTATCTCTAAATAAATATTTCTCTTCCCCTGTTAATACTCTTCGATAACCTCTATCTGCATTAGAATTGTCTTCAGAAGATATTTCCCCTCCCGCCGCATGCGTTTTCTTCTCTGTCTCTCGCAGTTCTCTGACCCTGCTGACCATCGCCCTGATTCCCTCTTCATCAAAAAGCTCGGCCTGCGGATTGGCCTTCGCCCGCTCTACCACCACCCTTAACACATCCCGCACTCCCTGCTCTAACCCTCCTACATAATTCTGCCTTAACCCTTCGGGCACCTCTTCCATCTTCTTGCCACTCACACTCACCGCTCGCCCAAATCCCACCTTCTCAAACGCCGGGTAATCATTGCCCTTCTCTTTCTCATCATCGCCTAAGTAAATAATATCTAACCC
>JACQRL010000103.1 GCA_016206485.1 Planctomycetota bacterium
GCTTCGCTGAGAGGAAGTAAATTTAGTTGGGCAATTTTGGAACGAGCATACACAATGATATATTCGGCCTTAACTGTAATGTTCCTGCTATCGTTCGAACTCTCTTTTTTCCTTTGCCAAGTTATAGTCGTGACGTGGTTCTCCTCAAGAAAGATTTCATCCATAGCGTAACGGAGATTGCAATGTTCATTCTCATCGACAGAAATAAAAATAAATCCGTCATCTGCAAGCAGGTCTCGCAGTAATCTCAAGCGTGGATACATCATACACAACCACTTATCGTGCCGTGTTAAATCCTCAGATTGTCTCCCAACAACCCTCCCTAACCACTGTCTAATTTTAGGTGAATTGACCTTATCGTTGTATGTCCAGCTTTCGTTGCCGGTGTTGTAGGGCGGATCAATGTAAACACAGTCAATCCTGCCATAGTAATAAGGCATGAGAGCTTTTAGGGCCTCCAAGTTATCGCCGTGGATTATAAGATTTTGAGAATTTTCACCAACAGATGCTGTCTTAATCTTCTTCAACAACTTAAAGGGCACCTCCTTGTCGTGGTTCACTACAGCTTCTTTTCCAATCCAGTTTAGTGTCGGCATAAATCGTATGTCTCTATTAAATATCGATGTTTAATCCTTACAACAATAACTCTAACTGTCAGCTTCTTGTCCCATTTGTTTTTCAAATGATTGACGGACCAAGCCCATGACATACGGGATTTCTTCAATTTTTGAAAGTCCAACCTCAATATCACCGTTGCCCCAGCGACCAAGCGATGACACATCTTTGCAAATACTTTTTGGATCATTGACTTCGTGGAATGCGATGTTCAAGGAAAGTCGAAGTCGTTTTGCCTGTGGCACAATATCAACAAAGTTAGTTTCTGCCTTATAGGCAATATATAATTTCAAGAATGTCTCTGTCACGCATTGATCAAGTGCCAGCACCTGTTTACGGAACTCTTCGAATACGCTTCGTAATGGTTCTGATACAAGATGAGAATGATCACTAATACTGTATTCGGTATGCTCAATTTTTGGTTTATAGACACCGAGCACACTACTTTCTACCTTGGGCGCAATCCAAACATCAACAGCTTGCGCTGATAGAGTTTTAGCTCGATCTAAAATATCTTGCTCTGTCCAATGTTCTAATATTCCAAGTCCGGTATTAAGGTGTAGCGGACTAGCCGCAAAACCCACACTCTGTCCTTGCTCGTTTTTCTTGTCTCGCTTCTCCGTAAAAGAATGATCACTATATTCGGAGTTATACCCTGTCAGTGTGAGATTACCTAATGTGTGCAAATACATTTTTTGAATACGCTCCCACTCGGGGCCGAGTTCTGTTTTCCAAGTATCCGATAAGTTTTCGTTTTGAGGCATGATGTGCTCAATGGTATATTCGTCTACAGGAACACGTTCCTTCCTGCCATAATTCTCTAATCGACGCAACCAATAGCTTCGACTGCGAAAATTGTAAATATCCTTGATTTTAATGTCCCGTTTAAATTCCTCATCATCGGGAAAACGTCGATAGGATGGCAGAAGCATGAAATTCGCCTGAACACTTTCCATGTATCTATCCTTTTTCAAATTGCGCGAAAAATTTCCAAAGGTTTTATTCATTGAGTTCGTTTGGATCCCGCATATAGCACGGCGAAATACATAACTTTCAACAAGGCGCACAATTTTTAATAATTCTTCTGTGGAGAGAATCTCTTTCTTGTAGTCATCATAAATCTCCAACAAAAACGGAAATGCGACATCTACTTTTAACTCTTGAAGGTCGTGAAACGCCATTTTAAGCTCTTGATTCTCTTCATCACCAAGCGCCATAGCACAGTAATATTTGGCAAACATTCGAATGTCAGAAACAAGCGCTTCAATACCAGACACATCTGGTGAGCGAGCATATTGTTTAAATGCTTCATACACCTCGCGTTCTTTGGGGATTGCTCCTGTTTTTACTGTAAGGTAGTGCCTCATGAAGCCATCAAAGTACACCGCGTAACCCTCTTGCCCAAAATCCTTTTCCATGGGCCGCCAATATTGATTATAGAGCCTGGATTGAAGCTCATGCTCTAGACCCATAAGAATAAAGTTGCGAATGAGGTCAGCTTGACTTAATTCACGCCCAGTTGAGTTTAAGCTTTCAAAAATCAGTTGTGGGTTATCTTGATCTCGACTAAGAGAAATATCCACGATAATCAATTTCTCCAAGCCCTTACATATTGTTATCAGATTATTTTTCTCCTCCGCTATTTTATCAGCAAAAAAGTTAAAGTTAGCACTCACTCGCACGGAGTAATCTGTTGGCATTGCGGCATTATCAAGAAGCGCTATTAAGGAATCTTTGTCCGTCTGAGATAAAATGAGTTTATATTTTTTTTCGCCTTCTTCTCGGGGATCAATGAGGTAATAATCGCGCAGTTTTTTTGCTGAAAATCCTTCAAGCGGCTCACCGATACCAAGTGCCCGTGCAAGAGCTTCGATCAATAACGTTATAGTTGTAAGTCTTTGTTGGCCATCAATTACAAGTAACTGGGACTGATTCGCAACGGAATAGAGGCCTTTTTCTACATAGACGATTGAACCGATGAAGTGAGCGCTAATATCATCCTTTTGGCC
>JACQRL010000118.1 GCA_016206485.1 Planctomycetota bacterium
CCGTTTATTAAAGATATTATAGATGAGGCGATACATTATGGTGTTCACTGGAAGAGGTATCATATCAGGATAATTACGGCCGCAGAGGGTTTCAGCGAGAAATTTAGGGAGTACATTTCAAAAAAGGCGGGATTAAAGAATATGTTTAGAGATTTTGTCAATATCTATGGGTCTGTTGAGTTAGGAACAATGGCCCACGAGACAGAAACAGCAAATATAATAAGAAATCGAGCAATGAAAAATAAGAAACTTTTCAAAGCTCTTTTTCGACAGGCGACAAAAATTCCTACCCTAGCACAGTATCATACAGAGCTTACATATTTTGAGGAGCGTGATGGTGAAGTATATGGTTATGGATATGGATCTTCAATTCCACTATTGAGATATCGTTTGTATGATAGTGGTGGGGTGTTCTCTTTTGAAAAAATGCATAGGATCTGCAAGGAGTATGGTCTTGATATTGTGAAAGAATGTGATAGTAAGTTCACCCATCTCCCTTTTGTATATGTGTATGAGAGAAGCGATTTTGTGGCCATTCTTTATGGTATCCAAATTTATCCGGAGTTCGTTCGTCATGCACTACTTCATCGTTCACTACATAACATAGTTACAGGAAAGTTTACTATGACCACGAAGACAGATAATCGCTTTGATCAATACTTGGAGATTAATGTTGAACTTCAAAAAAATATTAAGACAGCACAGAATATCTCGAAATTGATAGTAGAGCGAGTATTCCAATTGTTGCGCGTGAAGAGTTCAGAGTTCAAAGAATTGACCAACAATATGAGCAATAAGGAGTTAGTAAAAATAATACTGTGGGATTATGAATATCTTACTTATTTTAAGGTTGGTACTAAACAGATATGGACAGTCAAGTCGTGAAACCCAAATTTATTCCTTCAGCTGATTTGCTTCACTTTCAAGAAAAGAATAAGTCTTCGAGGGTGATTGATACTTATATCAACCAGCTGGAAGAACTGTTTCTAATACGTAATCCGCGGATCCGTTTTCAGAAAGATTACCAATCTGAGTTTGAAAATTTTCTGAGAGAATTTAACGGTGAAGAATCGTTTCGAAGTGAAGGCAGTTGGTTTTACTTTTCATGGAGTAATTGCCTCATCCATTTTTTACCCGAGGATCTCCACCTCGAGTTAAAAACAGCAAGAAATAAGAATCTAATTACTAAAGAAGAGCAGGAGCGGTATTATCATTGCGTGGTCGGAGTAGCGGGACTTAGCGTGGGAAGTCATGCAGCACTGACCATTGCGATGACAGGTGGTGCAAAGAAAATAAAACTTGCCGACCCAGACACTATAGCTGTTTCGAACCTGAATAGAGTACGCTTTGACTCATCCCATGTCGGTATGAACAAAGCTGTTTTAGTCGCTCAAACTATTTATCAGATGAATCCTTATGCTGATATTTATTTATATCCTAATGGCGTATCATCTGAGTCAATTGATGAGTTTCTTAATGGAGATCCGGGACTTGATGTGCTTGTGGAGGAACTTGATAATCTTGAAATGAAGCTTCGATTACGTTTGAAGGCACGAGAATTTGGAATCCCTGTTATAATGGCTACCGATAATGGAGATAACATTATTATGGACGTTGAGAGATATGATCTTGATAGATCAAAACAAATTTTTCATGGATTGCTTGGCGATATCACTCTTGAAGAATTTCGGAAAATTGAGCCAGAGGAAATGTCAAAAGTAACTACGCGCGTTGCAGGGAAGGAGTTTGTAGTACCGCGCATGCAGGATTCACTACTCGAGGTTGGCAAAACATTATATTCTTGGCCGCAACTTGGAACAGCCGCAACTTTATCTGGAGTAGCCGCAGCATATGCTGTGCGGAGATTAGCGAATGGACAGAGAATTCGGGATGGTAAATTTGAGGTCAACTTGGATGCGATTTTTGATCCAGATTACTTTTCTAGGGAATCGAAAATGTATAGACAGAAAAAAAAGATATCTTTTTTAAATAAGATATGTCTTGAGAAGTAGATATGCTCGAGTGCATTAAAAAAATTTTAGAGTATGCCATATGGGCTCCATCGGGAGATAATAGTCAGCCATGGAGTTTTAAAATTGATGGCAATAAGCTTTTAATATATAACCTTCCTGATAGAGACAATCCTTATCTTAACTTCAATCAGAGCGGCTCCCTTATAGCCCACGGCGGATTAATTGAAAATATAGTTATTGCTACTCCTCATTTTGGATATAAAACAGAAATATCTTTACACCACTCAAATAATGATAATAATTTAATCGCATCAATTTCATTCGTTGAAGATGCGAAGCAAAAACTTGACCCCTTATTTTTCTTTATCAAACAGCGACATACAAATAGACGACCTTATGAGGAGAAGCCGTTGACAGTGCAGCAACAAGAGTCATTACTAACAACTCCAACAGAGTTAAATTTCGGTAGCCTAAAATTAATTGAAGATATCAATAAAAAGAAAATTCTCGGTCGCGCTGGTGCGCTAGCAGAAATCGTCATTCTGGAGAATAAAATTCTCCATGAGTATCTTTTTCGAGATATTGTTTGGACTGAAGTAGAAGAGAAAAAAGTACGACATGGTTTATACGTCGATACAATGGAATTCAATCCCATCCAAAAATCTATATTCCGGTTTGCGAGAAAGTGGTATTTTATGAAGTTTGCTGTTGGTTTGGGACTGCCAAAATTTATTGCTAAGGAGGATTCGAAATTATACGCCAGTGCGGCTGCGATCGGTATAATAGCTATGCGCGGGAGGAGTCATGAGGATTTTCTCAATGCTGGCAGGTTGATGCAGCGACTATGGCTTAAGACAACTTCATTAGGACTCGTTTTGCAACCAGTCGTCGCCACACTTTTTTTTGCTCAAAGGATATTGTCTGGAAAGACGGAGAATTTGTTATCGTCGCAGCATATCGATTTGATGAGAACGGCCTACGATGAAATAAAAAAAATATCTAACATAACAGATGAGACGATAGCAATGATGTTTCGGATTGGTACGGCGAAACCTGCCAGTACTCGTAGTTCACGGATTGCAGTGGCAGAAAAAATAATATCAGACAACTAAGATGGATATTTTTCAAAATTTAGATCTACTTTCTGTCGGAGTGACGGTCGCGTCTATAGGTGTCTTGGGGTTTTCGGTTTATTTTAATAATCCTCGCAATATTACTAATACGACTTTTTTTTTCTTTACCCTAGCAACTCTGTTTTGGGGTGTCGTTAATTATTCTTTTTATCAGGTCAATAGTTTTCCCGATGTTTCACTTTGGTTATTAAGAACAGTTTTATTTTTTGCGGTATGTCAAGCGTTTGGAATTTTTCAGTTATTTTTTGTCTTCCCGCATGGACATGTGTTCTTGCCAAAGTGGTATAAATATATTCTTATCCCTTCTGTTGTTTTAGTAGGTGTCTTGGTTTTGTCGCCACTTAGCTTAGAGAGTATTAAAGAGATATCTCCCGAAGGGAGAATACTTAAGGTACATAATGGTCCAGTTATGCCTATATTTGGCTTAATGGCAACGTTTCTTGTGTTAGGCGGCATCTATAATTTGTTAAGAAAAATAAAAAGTACGGTCAGTAGTGAACGAAGACCATACTGGTTTATTCTTGCAGGTGTAGTAATTACATTTATTCTCATCATAACTTTTAATCTAGTTTTACCTGCCGTGTTTGATAATTCAAATTTCGTCCCCTTCGGTGCCCTATTCGTTTTTCCCTTCATTACCTTCACTTCCTATGCCATTATGAAACATAAGTTTTTTAACATTAAAGTCGCCGGTACGGCAGTATTGATTTTTCTACTCTCGGTAGTAACCTTCGGCGAAGTAATTTTATCTCGTGAGTTTTCGTTGATTGTATATCGTTCAGGCGTGTTTCTACTAGTGTTGTTATTTGGCATCTTTCTCATCAAGGGAGTCCTCCGCGAGGTTCAGCAGCGGGAAAGACTGCAAGAACTGACAAAAAAACTTGAAGATGCAAACGACGAGCTCCAAAAGCTCGATAAGATGAAATCAGAGTTTATTTCAATTGCATCTCATCAACTTCGTACGCCACTTACCGCAACGAAGTGGGCGCTTGAATTCCTCGCAAAAGGGGATAAAGGAAAATTAAATAAAAAAGGGAAGGAAACTCTAATTGACCTTTGTGCGAGTAATGATCGGCTTATCAAGCTCGTCAATGAGCTTCTTAATGTATCTCGTCTTGAAGAAAGTCGTGTGAGGCTCGATCCAAAACCGACAGATGTTGTCGCTCTGATGAAAGGCCTTATTCACGAATTTATGCCGATTGCGAAAAAGATGAATCAAAAAATCGTGGAGCAGTATGATGATATTGCCAAAATCAATCTCGACGAGAGTATTGTTTCAAAAGCGATTCATAATTTTGTCTCAAATGGCATAAAATATAATCGAGAAGGCAAGACGCTAACGATCACGATAAAAAAACGCCCCAAAGATATTCTCATGACCATCGTAGACGAAGGTATTGGGATCCCGAAATCCGAACAAGCAAATATTTTCAAAAAATTCTATCGCGCATCAAACGCAATGTCATCTCAAACCGAAGGTACCGGACTTGGCATGTACATCGCAAAATCTTCCATAGAGCTTTCCGGCGGCAAGGTATGGTTTGAGTCCGTTGAAGGGAAGGGGACTACGTTTTTCGTCACACTTCCTTTGGAAGGTTCAAAGGCAGTCGAAGGAGAAAAAAGTTTGGCGTAAAATTTGTTCCTACTCTATGTTGCTTTATTTCCTTATTCTAGTAGAATAAAAATATGAAGACATATAAAAATATCATCACAATCAAACCGGGAAAACGAGGAGGTCAACCCACCGTTCGGAATATGCGCATTACAGTATATGATATTCTTAAGATGCTTGCCTCTGGCATGAGCCAAAAGCAAGTCCTGGAAGATTTTCCTGAATTAAAGAAGACAGATATCCTCGCAGCATTGACATACGCCTCAGAAAGAGAGCGTTCATCAGTCGTCGCTCGCCATGAAGCTTCTTTTGGATCAAAACATTTCGCATAAGCTCGTTAAAGAGCTCAGGAAATTTTTTCCCGGAACAAACCATATATACCTTCTTGGATTGCATGAGTCTTTTGATGATGAAATTTGGCATTACGCTCGGAATAACAACTTTACAATCGTTACGCAAGACTCCGATTTTAGCGAACGAAGCATTCTGTATGGTTATCCGCCCCAAGTTATCTGGATTCGGACAGGAAATGTTTCAACTGCACATATCCAGGAGTTGATAGTGGGACAAAATCAGGAAATTAAACTTTTTGAAAAAGACAAAAAGAAAGGTTGTTTGGAGATTTTTTCATTGTAATACCCGACCCTCGTCAAACGCATCTTCATCGCACATTGAAGGTATGGGAATAGAGCTTTCCGGCGGCAAGGTATGGTTTGAGTCCGTTGAAGGGAAGGGGACTACGTTTTTTGTAACCCTTCCCTTGGAAGGTTCAAAGGCAGTCGAAGGTGAGAAAAGTTTAACATACCCCCATGAATCAAATTCATCATACGGTTTTCAATCAAGAACGTGACCGTGCGTTTGATCATCCATTCTCTTTCAAAGAGAAAGGCACCTACCTCGTAAAAATAACCGCCCACGCAAAGAGTTGGTGGCAGAATACTAAAATTGGCCGCTCGTTTTTACAAAAAGACAGTCTTACACTGCGCATTGACTCCAAAGAAATCATCTCCGCATTTTTCAAGAAACGCTTGCGCGCTTCAGACATCTGGAACGGCAACGTACTCCAAGGACACGAGCTCACTGCATATATCGTCCTTGCTTTGGATGAAGGGAATCATATCTTCTCTTTTGATGTATACGGAAAACCCTACATTGGAGAATTTTCTGTTACTCAGATTTCTGGTTCCGACATAAAAGTAGAAAATCTTAAATGCTCACCTCGCGATCGGATTCCTTGGCTTACTTTTCTCATCAATGAAGGCATCTCGCTTTCTTCTCTTTCCATAACAGCAAAGGCGCCAAGATCCGGCAAAGACGATGATGATCTTAAACTGCTCATTGACGGTGTAACAGAGAAAAATACAGACACAAAAGCGCATCGAGATTGGTATTGGTGTGGCAAAGCGTTGAGAGGAGAAGCAAAGACGTTTACGCGCAGTTTTTCTGATGGCAAAACGTTACGACGATTTGATCTTGATGGAGATGGAGCGCCAACAATTCAAAGTATAATCATTCGCATTGCGACCCATTCACATACACGTATTCCTACTCTTGAAGATCCAAAATGGACAGGAGATTTCCGCGATGATCCTGATAATATTATTCTTGCTCGTGGCATTTTTGGCGAGGGACGTAGCCTTCCAGAACTCGGAAAGATAGGTATCGGATGGGTGATTCGCAATCGCATCGGCTATGCGCAATGGGGAAATACATATCATGAGGTCATCCTCAAACCTCTCCAATTTAGTGCGTTTAATAAAAGTGATCCAAACAGAATTTTTGTAGAGGATCCGAGTCGTGACTCCACTCAACGTGAAGCATGGCGTGAGTGCTATCGGATTGCCAGCAGTATTATACAAGGAGGGATTTCGGATCCTACGAAAGGAGCGAATCATTATTACAGTACGTATATCAAACCGCCTTCCTGGACAAAGGGTGCCACTCAGACGTTGAAGATTGACAATACTCTCTTCTACCGCGTTCCTCAAAAAGCGAAGCGTGCGGTTTTTCCGATCGTATTTTTAGCGTTTATTATGATTGTTGCCGGTGTTTTTGCATCGGAAGCATCGAGAATAAAATCTCGCGATCTTGATCAAGAGAGTTCATACTTCAAAGAGTATATAGCCGACAATTCTGTCGCTGTATACTATAGTTGCGGCACGGAATGTATGGGTGTTCGTGTTTTCGACGAAAAAACAGGCAAGCAAAAAGCAGAGTTTAACTATGGAGTGGGGTATATCTGGTCGCCGGACAGGAGACGCTTTGCAGCATTCCATTCCTCTGCTGGACACGGTTTTACGGTTGGCAACGGGAAAGGGGAAGTTCTTTTTATCTATACAAAACCTCTTGAGAATAGTTTTGACATACCGAATTTCGGTCAATGGTCTCCTGATTCCTCAAAATTCGCCGTCGTTATTCAAGACAGCGAAACGGAGTACGAGCTTTTTGTTGTTTGGGGGTTTGGTGGAGCAACGCGGGTTACCAGTGTCCGAATTCCATCCGCACAAACGTATGTAATCGAATGGGATCCGACTTCGCGTTTTGTGTCTGTGAATAATGACGCCGCGATTCTTGAAGTAGACGAAAGCGGATATGGACATCGATATTCGGAGAACTAATTCCTCGAGAGTGAAAAAGGTTTGGCGTGATCAGTGAGCGATATTGCAATACATGCCTTTCCATTATATAATTCCCCTCATGGATTTACTTCATGAGACAATCGAATTTTGGAAAGATTCTGCAGTAAAGTGTTTTGAAACTGCAGAAATCCTTTTTAAGAATAAGAGATATGATGCCTGTCTCTTCTTCTGTCATCTCGCAGTTGAAAAGATTCTGAAAGGCTTGATCGTACAGAAACAAAAACGAGCTGCTCCTTATATCCATGATCTTGTTGAGCTTGCTAAACTAGCGGCTATCCATCTTTCAAAAGAACAAAAAGAGCATTTGATAATTATGAGTACATTTAATATCGCTGGACGATATGACAGCGCAAAGCTTGAATTCTATAAGCTGTGCACCCATGAGTATACAAAAAAATATTTTTCAATAACGGCGTATTTAATTATATGGCTCAAAAGAAAATACCATCGCGAGTAAAAAGAGAAATAGCTCTGTATATCAAGAAACTCAAGAAAGAGAAACTTCCAATTGAGCGGGCGATACTCTTTGGATCCTATGCGAAGCGCACACAAAAGAAATGGAGCGATATTGATCTTTGCATCGTTTCCACGCGTTTTAAGGATCCTCTACGTGCGATGCAGTATTTATGGTCACAGAGGCTTCCGAAGTATCAAATTCGTATTGAACCGGTGGGGTTTCATCCAAAGGATTTTTCGAATTCCTATGATTCACTTATTCAGGAGATAAAAAAAACGGGTATTGAGCTCTAAAATTTAGGCTTGATCGCGTGTTTCAAATGTCTCTGCCTCAGGAAAAGGCCAAAAAAGTTTGGCATAAACTTTATGAATCAAATTCATCATACGGTTTTCAATCAAGAACGTGACCGTGCGTTTGATCATCCATTCTCTTTCAAA